>JAWOHI010000009.1:0-9920 GCA_046485255.1 Bacteroidales bacterium | reverse complement strand
AGAAGGATGGGGAAGAGGAACTGATCCAGGAGGGCTGCCTGAGCATCCCTCATATCCACGAAGAGGTGTTCCGCCCGGGCCGGATCCGCATCAAGTACTTCGACCAGGACTTCAAACCCCAGGATGAGGTGTACGAGGGTATGGTAGCCAGGATCATCCAGCACGAATATGACCACCTCGACGGGATCCTGTTCCCCGAACGGCTCTCCCCACTTAAAAGAAAGCTCTTGAGGGGCAAGCTGCGCGATATCACGGCCGGCAAGGTATCGACAAAATACAGGATGGTGTTTCCAATAAATAAAAAATGATGATATACAAGAGTTTACTTGCAATTATCGTGGCAGCTGCCCTGCTGACTGCCTGCGGTGACAACCGTGAACAGAAGAAGTCGCGCGAGCGGATTTCCAGTCTTGAAACTCAAGCTTACGGGGATACCGTGCAGGTATTGGACCCGGCATTGGGGATGGAGATGATCCAGGCCTATACGGATTATGCCAATGCCTACCCGGAAGACACCCTTTCGGCCGAATACCTGTTTAAGGGGGCAGAGATTGCAATGAACATGAAAATGGCCGGGTTGGCGATCGATACGTATAAACGGATCCTCTCATCTTATCCGGCATTCAGTAAATCAGACTACTGTATTTTCCTGCAAGCCTTCATCCTGGAGAACCAGCTGGAGCAGTTTGACGAGGCCAAGGCTCTTTATGAGGAGTTTGTCAGGCTCTACCCCGATCATCCGATGGCGGATGACGCCAGGTTGTCGATCCAGAATATGGGGATCCCACTGGAGGAATTGGTTCGGATGTGGGAGGTGCAAGCCGAAAAATAATTTTCCTCTGCCGGCCAAAAAACGCATCTATCTAACCGGATAGATGCGATTTTTTTATGGGCAGGCCCCTGTCATTGTCCCTCGCCGGACTGGCTGCCGGCATACTCGCGGGCTCCGGCCTGCTGTCGCCTTTTTTTGCCTTGCTGATCGGTCTGGCGGTGATGCTGCCGATCGCACTGCCGCTCACCCGGCGGATTTATTGGCAAGAGGCGTTTCAGGCGGTTCTGACCATCCTTCTCATCCTCTCCCTCACCGGTTCGGCTGGATGGCTTTCAATGCGGCTGGGGCGCTATGATGCCGCTCAGCCCGACCCCCCCGGGGCGTTCATCCAGGGCAGGGTGGCCGCGTATCGGGCGGTCAATGAGCGCCTCGGGCACCTGACCGTTAAGGTGTTGCGCGAGTGGGACGGGGCTCGGTGGCGGGTGAAGTGTGGAAAGGTCCTGCTTTTGGTCAGGCCCGGGAACCAGGCGTACCGTCAGGGAGATACCTGGGTGTTCGGTCCGCTGACCCTCGAAAAGGTGCCGGAATCATCCCCGAATAGCACCTTTAAACCGGCACGCTATTGGTTTTCTCGCGGGGTGGGTTACCAGGGGTGGCTCAATGATGGCAGGGCCAGGCCAGATAAGCCGTGCAGGCAGTTGCCTTTCGCAGAGCGGTTCAAGCGATGGCAGCAGCTCTTTTCCGACCGGATAGCGGCAATGCCGGTATCAAGGGATTGTGCGGGGCTCCTCTCGGCGATGATCCTGGGTGACCGCAGCGACCTGGACCCGGAGCTTAGAAATGAGTTTTCCCGGGCCGGGATCATTCACGTTCTGAGTGTTTCGGGCCTCCACGTAGGAATCATTTACCTGATATTAAAGAAGTTATTTTTCCTTATCGGGCTGAAACGACGGCGCCTGCCCATCTCCGCGCTGAGCCTCCTGCTCGTCTGGGCTTACGTCGGGCTCACCGGGTCGGGGCCGTCGGCCGTCAGGGCCGGCGGAATGATCACGATTTTCGAGATCGCCTGGCTAATGAAGCGTAATAATAACGGCCTCCAGGTGCTCGGGGCGGCTGGTTTCATCCACCTGGCCATCGACCCGTACACCCTGTTCAGCGCCGGCGCGCAGCTCTCCTACCTGGCCGTCGCAGGGATATTCACCTGGTCGCCAGTATTTAAAGGGCTTAAAAACCTCCGGTTCCCATTCAATAAAATCAGCGGGCCAATCACGGTATCGATTTCGGCGCAGAGCCTGCTCCTCCCCCCGCTGATCTTCTGGTTTGGCTGGTTCCCAGTCTATTTTCTGGCCGGAAACCTGCTTCTGGTGCCTGTGATGATCGCGGCTTTCTATCTTGGCATCGCCCTGTTCCTGATGGATTTGGCCGGTATTCAGCCCGGATTTCTTTATGTGGTGGTCGACCGGCTGGTGGAGCTGGCCGTCAAGGGTGCGTCCATCCTGGGAAACCTGCCGGGAAATATCCTGGAGCCGTCCGGCTTATGGGCAGCAGACATTCCTTTCTACTACCTGATTTTGCTGCTGTTGAGGAGCTATTTCCAACGGCCCGATTCCCTGAAAGTGATGCTCATCCTCGCCCTGATGCTGTCGGCCGTGGCCTTGCATTGGCTTTTTTAATGGTGATTCCCAGGGAAAACCCTGGCTGATTACGACTCGAGAACCCCCAAGCCCTCCCTGACGATCACGATTTCGGGCCCGGTGCAATCCACTACCGTGGATGGGATATTGTTGCCGAACCCTCCGTCAATGACCAGGTCGACGAGGTGCCCCATCTCCTCGTCGATCAGCTCGGGATCGGTGGTGTAGTCCAGGATCACATCCCCGCTATGCACTGAAGTGTTCAGGATCGGGTTGCCCAGTTCCCTCACGATCTCCCGGATGATGGGATTGTTGGGTATCCTGATCCCTACAGTCTTCTTCTTGGTTTTCAGGATCTTGGGCACGTTGTTGTTGGCTTCCAGGATAAAGGTGAAGGGTCCGGGAAGGTTTCTTTTCATTAGTTTGTAAATCGTGTTGTCGATCGGCTTGGTGTAATCCGACAGGTGACTGAGGTCGTATACGATGAAGGAGAACTGGGCCTTTTCGGCTTTGAGTCCCTTAAGATGTGCGATTCGGTCGATGGCTTTTCCCTTGGTGATATCACATCCAAGGCCGTAAACGGTATCGGTTGGATAAATGATTACCCCGCCCTCCCGGAGGATTTCCACAACCCGGAGGATCTCCTTCGGATTTGGGTTGACGGGGTAGATCTTTCTGATCATCAGGAATTGAGCTTGCGGTGATCGGAAAGGAACTGTTCCAACCCGGTCTTGGTCAGCGGATGTTCGATCAGGCCAAGGATCGGTTTCAGGGGGCAGGTGACTACGTGGGCACCGGCCTCCGCGCACTGGATGATGTGCATACTGTGCCGGACCGATGCGGCCAGCACCTGCGTTTCAAACCGGTAGTAGCGGTAGAGTTGGGCGATGCTTCGTATCAGTTCAATGCCGTCGGTTGAAATATCATCAAGCCTGCCAATGAAAGGGGAAACATAGGTTGCGCCAGCCTTGGCAGCCAGCAGCGCCTGGCCGGTGGAGAAAATCAGGGTGCAATTGGTGCGGATCTCCTGCCTGCTGAAGTGCTTGATGGCCATAATGCCTTCGCGGGTCATCGGTATTTTAACCACGATCTGCGGATGGAGGCCTGACAATTCCTTGCCCTCGCGGATCATCCCCTCCAGATCGGTGGCGATCACTTCCGCGCTGACATCCCCCTTGACGATTTCACAGATATCGATGTAGTGCTGAAGGATGTTATTCCTCCCGCTGATCCCCTCGCGGGCCATCAGGGAAGGATTGGTGGTTACGCCATCGAGAATGCCCAGCTCCTGGGCTTCGCGGATCTGATCAAGGTTCGCGGTGTCAAGGAAAAATTTCATTTACTGTTGATTATAAAAGGGTTAAGTGATTACTGTTGCATCATTTTTTCAATCCCGACATAATAGAGGTCGAATCCCCCCTTGCCTCCGGGCCGGTTGGATGAAAAGATCATCAGGTCGTTTTCGAAATAGCCTGAAGGTGCGAAAAAGATCACCGGGCGGTGTTCATCATATGGGGTGTTGATGGTCGGGCCGAAATTCACCGGTTCCCCCCAGTCGGTACCCTGCCAGCGCGAATAGTACAAGTCGAACCCGCCTTCGCCGCCGTCCCTGTTGGAGGCAAAAACCAGCAGGTTCCCGTTGGTATAGGGGTATAAATCCTGGGCTCCGGAATTGAGCTGCTCAACGGGTTGGGCCTGATACGCCGAATCCGCCTTTGACCAGGCATAGAACTCTACCGTGTCGGGTATCAGCACCCTGAAGATATCCTCCGTCCCTCCGTGGCGGTTGCTGCAGAAGAGCACCTGCCTGAAGTCACGGCTCATTGTCGCGTACGCTTCATAATGCGGGGTGCTGAGTCCTTTGTTCAGGTAGGGTTTGGGATCCACCGGGTTCAGGCCTGAAAAACTGTAATCGTTAAAGAAGGAGGTGTAGATATCCATATTGCCCGACCGGTCGCTTGCAAAGAAGAAGAAATATTCCGTCCCGCCCAGGAATGCAGTGAATGGGCCAAACTCGTTGTACTCCGTATTGGCGTAATAGTTCAGGAAAATGAACGGGTACACCCGTTCCACCCCGCCCAGGGTTATGGTGCCATCGTACTGGTTGAAGACGACATACACTTCGTAGTCAATCAGGTCGAACTTACCTCCGGAAGTCGACCGGTTGCTCGAAAAGACCAGGGGCAGGGTAAGGCTGATGGAGGGCACCCCCGAGGCATTGTAATCATCATAGGCGCTATTGGCGAAGGCCAGGTTTTCAGTCGAATCGGTAAAGCGGCCCGTCGGGTAATTGATCTCATACCTGGGACCGCAGCTCGCCAGAAAGACCAGGGCTGCGATTGTTGCAATGACCGGATAGCGAAAGATTGGTTTCATACGAGTGGGTGTAAGTGGTACAAAGGTATGATTCCGCCGGAAAAAAAGAAGGGTAAGCTACTTATATCGCACCGCATCAACCGCGTACCCTTGCTGCCTTCCGGCCCTGGGGGAGTTCGGCGGGAGCTGGCCGTATAAGACTTACCCGGGTGCAAAGATAGCAAATGTTTTTCAGATGATCGTTTTTCCCGCTATCTTTGGCCAAATGTGAGTTTTATTGACTAATGGAGAACCAGGAGAGATATCCCTTATTGAAGCCGGCGATGACCTACGGGTTGTTTATTGCGGCTATTTCCATTCTGCTGGAGCTGCTGATCTGGATTCTCAAGGTGGAGAAATCCTTCCTGACCAGCCTCCTCGGATGGGCAGTCACTTTCAGTTTGTTGTATTACAGTCTGGTCAACTGGCGAAACCGGTACATGAATGGCTATGTCCGTTACGGTCAGGCGGTTAGGACCGGCATTTTGTTTATGTTTTTTGCCTCCATCATCGTGGCTTTTTATACGGTGATCTATCTCAAGTGGCTTGATCCCGGCGCCATCGACCAGCAGATCGGAATGTTGGAGGAGCAGTTCTACAAGCAGGGGTATGGCGAAACGGAGATGTCCGCAACGATGGATTTGATGATCCGGATGAAATCGCCAGGATTTCAGTTTTTTAGCGGAATATTGGGTGGGACTATTGCCGGCGTTATCTGGTCGTTGATCGCCGCCATTTTTGTTAAAAAAGAAAACGACCCCTTTCAGGATGCAATGAGGGGAGTGGAATAATGATAATCACAATGGATTTATCTGTAGTGGTGCCGGTTTTCAACGAGTCGGAATCGTTGCCGGAACTGGTTGACTGGATTAATCGGGTTGCCAGGGAGTCGGGTTACCGGTATGAAGTGATCCTGGTTGATGATGGCAGCAGGGATGGATCCTGGGACGTGATCCGCCAGCTTTCGGCTGCCAATCCTGAGTTGCGGGCGATACGGTTCCTGCACAATTACGGGAAGGCTGCCGCGTTGCAGTCGGGTTTCACCGCTGCCAGGGGGGCTGTGGTCATCACGATGGATGCCGACCTGCAGGATAGTCCGGACGAGATACCCGCCCTGTATGGTATGGTGATGGAGGAGGGGTATGACCTGGTTTCCGGTTGGAAAAAGAAGAGAAGGGACCCGGTGTCAAAAAGGTGGCCTTCCAGATTCTTCAACTTTGTGGCACGCCTCAACAGTGGCATACGGATCCACGATTTCAACTGCGGCCTGAAGGCCTACAGCGGACGTGTGGTCAAAAGCATCGAGGTTTTCGGCGATATGCACCGTTACACCCCGATCCTCGCCAAAAGGGCCGGTTTTACCCGGATTGGCGAAAAGGTAGTGGTTCATCGGGAGCGGAAATATGGCAAGACAAAGTACGGCTGGGCCCGGCTTTTTACCGGGGCTCTCGACTTGCTGACTGTCAGTTTCATCACCCGTTTCTCCAAGAAGCCGATGCACTTTTTCGGCTCCCTGGGGATGCTGATGATGCTTTTCGGCGCGCTGGTAGCCGCCTGGATCATCGGTGTCAAGGTGCACGCGGTAGTGAATCACCTCCCCTGGAGGGAGGCCACCGACCAGCCATTGTTCTACCTGGCCCTTGTCGCACTCATCATCGGGGTTCAACTTTTTCTGACCGGCTTTCTGGCCGAACTGGTTTCCAGGTCATCAGCCGATCGAAACAAGTATCTGATTGCTGAGGAGATATGAAATCCCTGATCCGGTTTCTGCTCCGTGCCCTTCCCCGCCCGCTGTTGATCCGGCTCAGCTACCCGTTCAGGAGCCTGATAAGGCCATTTTTAAGCGGTAACCGGGTATCCTGCCCGGTCTGTTCGCGTTCGTTCAGCCGGATGTTGCCCTATGGGGTGGTTCCCCGGCCCAATGTGCTCTGTCCCTCCTGCCTGTCGCTTGAGCGGCACCGCCTGATCTGGCTCTACCTGATCCGGGTGCCTGGTATCCTCACCTTTCCGGTCAAACTGCTCCACGTGGCGCCAGAGCAGTGCTTTCACGGGCGGTTCAGGAAGATGGGCCATATTGATTATGTCACGGCCGACCTGGAATCCCCACTGGCCGAGTACCATTTTGACCTGCACAGTATTCCATTCGATTCGGATACTTTCGACCTGGTCCTTTGCAACCACGTGCTCGAGCACGTCGAAGATGACCGCCGGGTGATGGGTGAGATCCTCCGGGTTTTATCACCGGGCGGCCTGGCCATCCTGCAGGTGCCCCAGGATCCTGGCCTGGAGGTGACATATGAGGATCCTGGGATCACGGATCCAAGAGAGCGCGAGAAGCATTTCGGCCAGAAGGATCACCTCAGGCTGTACGGGAAGGATTACCCCGTCAGGCTTAGGGAAGCCGGATTCAACGTCGTGGAGTGGCCGGTGGCCGATCATTTTCAGCCGGATGAGATCGAACGGTTCCGATTGGCCCCGGGCGAAACCCTCTATTTAGCCTTCAAGTCGCAATGAGCCGCTTCTACTCCTTCATTGTTCCGGTCTTCGATCGCCCCGGCGAAATGGCCGAGCTGCTCGCCAGCCTGGCCGGGCAGACGCTGAAGTCGTTTGAGGTAGTGATCATCGAGGATGGATCGTCGGTCAAGTCGGGCCAGGTTGCCGCTTCTTTCTCGGCGCAGGTTGAGATCCGGTACTTCGACCAGCCGAAATCCGGCCCCTCTCTTGCCCGCAATTTCGGCATGGAGCAGGCCCGGGGGGATTACCTGATCTTTGTCGACAGCGACTGTCTTGTGCCGCCTGGCTACCTGAAGGTGGTGGATGATTACCTCGACCGTCATCCGGTCGACTTTTTTGGGGGACCCGACCGTGCCGCTGGTGACTTTAACCGGGTGCAAAAGGCGATCTCCTATGCGATGACCTCCTTCCTTACAACCGGGGGGATCCGCGGAGGGCGCAGGCAAGTCGCCCGTTTTCACCCCCGCAGCTTCAATATGGGAATTTCCAGGAAGGCCTGGCTGGCCACCGGAGGTTTTCCGGTGACCCGGATGCATCCGGGTGAGGATATGGTTTTCAGCATCGAGCTGATCAAGGCCGGATTCAGCGCCGGACTCATCACGGACGCCTATGTTTACCACAAGCGGCGAACCAGCCTGAGCCGGTTCTACCGGCAGGTTTACGGGTTTGGCAAGACGAGGTTGATCATCTCGAAGGTTTATCCGGATACGTTCCGGCCCTTTTTTGTTTTCCCCACGTTGTTCGTTTACGGAAACCTGCTGCTCATTGCCGCCTCCCTCATTTTGGCGGTCGCCCTGCAAGCGGCCTGGCCTCTGCTAATGGTGGTCCCTCTCCTTTTATGGATGCTGATGGTTGTTTCCGATGCCTCTGTTCGCACCGCTTCGGTCCGCACCGGGCTCAAAAGCCTGGTTGCTGCCGCCATTCAGATGGCGGGGTATGGCACGGGATTCCTGGGTGCCTGGTACAAGGCCTGTGTCAGGGGTGTGGACGAGTACGCGGTTTTTTCCGGGGGATTCTACCCCAAGCCCGGACCTAAAGGGAGGTAACGTAGTCGGCCAGGTCATCGGGCCGGTCGGGATTGAACCAGGTGATGCGCCCCTCATACCGCCTGTTCCACGTTATTTGCCGCTTGGCGTAGTGCCGCGAATTGCGCTTGATCAACCTGACCGCCTCAGTCAGGTCATATTCCCGGTCGAAATATCTGAACAACTCCTTGTATCCCACGGTGTTCAATGCCGGCCGGTGACGGAAGGGCATCAACTGCCTGGCCTCCTCCTCCAACCCTTGGGCCATCATCTGGTCGACCCGGGCATCAATCCGCTGGTATAATTCGTGGCGGGGCCTTTCCAGGCCCAGCAGGATGATGTCAAAAGCCCGGTTGGCCCGCCTGCCGGTACGGAAGGAGGAAAAGGGGCGACCGGCGGTCAGGCACACTTCGAGTGCCCGTATGACCCTTGCCGGGTTTTGGCGGTCGAGCTGCTGGTAGAAGATGGGGTCGAGCTCCTCCAATTGATTCGATAAAGTGGCGATACCCTCTGCTTCCAGCCGCGCTTTTAACTGTGCGCGTATGGCGGGGTCGGGGTCGGGAATCTCATCCACCCCATTGATCAGGGCATCCTGATAAAGGCCGGATCCGCCTGTCAGGATGATGGTCGGATTCTCCGGGAACAGGCTGTCGAGCAGGCTCATTGCCTCACGTTCATAACGGAAAATGGAGTAGTCCTCCCTAATGGAAAGATTACCAATGAAGTAGTGCTTCACTTCGGCCAGTTCAGGGGGGGATGGAACGGCGGTTCCGATCCTCATTTCGCGATACATCTGCCTGGAATCGCAGGAGAGGATCACGGTACCGAGCCTCCTCGCCAGGCCGATGCTTGCCGCGGTTTTACCCACGCCTGTGGGGCCGGTGATGACGACCAACCTGGGCATTTCAGGGTTCCCTTATTGAATGGAGGAAGGCCAGTGTGTCGATCCCATCCGCATAGTCCCAAAGGGCAGGCTGCTGCGCAGCTCCGAACGGGACCGGGTTGAACTCGGGCGGGGCGTTTCCGGCCACGCACTGGATGGACCCCTTGTTGCCGGCCAGAAAATGGCTTAAAGAATCGACTGTGCTGTATTCCAGCAGATTGACCGTTCCAACCGGAGAATGGAGGGTGGGGTGGGAGACCAGCAGGACCGGTCCTGCATCGATAAAGGGTATTTCCAGGAGCTTAAGCCTTGCTTTTTGGTACCGGAGGTTGCTTTCGAGGGCCGGATTAGGGTCCAGGTCGTGGTATCCGCGGATGGTCTCTGCCAGTTGTGACGGGTCATATCCCTGGGGCACCAGGATCGAGGAGACGCTCCGGCAGCCCATTCCGTAATAGTGGAGGATATCACCTGCCAGGCCGGTCAGTTGCCTTTTGGTTTCGGTTCCGTTGATAACGGCGGGTGAGATGCGGGTTTTCCGGATTATGGCGGGCAGGTGACCGAAATCCTGTAAATGATACCTGGCGGTATTGGTGCTGCCGGAGGCGATCAGGGCAGCTGGGCTGGGCGACTGGGACGGGTTGAAACCGATCAGGTTTTCGAAGCCCGGTTCAATCTCGACGAGCTTTTGTGCCAGGTAGGGGAGCAGGAGGTTGTCGCGTGATGAGAGGCGGCCGGAG
>JAWOHI010000399.1:0-3473 GCA_046485255.1 Bacteroidales bacterium | reverse complement strand
CCTATGCCGAATCGCACGACCAGGCGCTGGTTGGAGATAAAACCATCATTTTCAGGCTGGCCGACCAGGAGATGTACACCCATATGTCGAAATTGACCCCCAGCCTGATCATCGACAGGGCCCTGGCCCTTCACAAGATGATCCGGTTGGTCACTCTGGCTACCCACGGGGGCGGCTACCTCAATTTTATGGGAAACGAGTTTGGCCATCCCGAATGGATCGATTTCCCCAGGGAAGGCAACAACTGGTCCTATCACTATGCCAGGAGGCAATGGCACTTGGCGGACGATAATAATTTGAAATATAAGAGCTTACAACAGTTCGACCGTGAAATGGTCTCCCTCTTCGCGGAATTTGAATACCCCGATGCCGAACCCCTTCAACTGGTTTTGACCCAGGATGCTGACCAAGTCCTGGCGTTCAAGCGGGGCGGATACCTGCTCGTGTTCAATTTTCACCCCTCGCGGTCCTACACCGGCTATGGAATTCAATCGGATCCGGCTGATTACGTGATCAAATTGAATACTGACAATCCTGTCTTTGAGGGATTTGGCCGCGTGGACGAATCATTGTCCTATAGCGCCGAACCGATGGGAAAAATCGGGTCAAACTATCAGGTGAAGCTCTATTTACCTTCGCGTACCGCACTGGTCCTGAAGCGGATAATACCCAAGAGAGTTTACTGACAAGTCGCGGAGGATGAAGCCGAAGATCGTTATTTACCAACTCCTTCCCAGGCTATACGGTAACCTCACCACCACCGGGGTCATCGGGGGGGGTATTGAGCAGAACGGTTGCGGGCGGTTCAGCGATCTGACCGCGGAAGTCATCAGCCAGCTTAAGGACCTGGGAGTGACCCATCTGTGGCTGACCGGGGTCATTCGTCACGCCACAGGTACCGATTATGCCGGGGAAGGTTTGCCGGCGAGCCATCCCGGCATCCTGAAAGGCAAGGCCGGATCTCCTTATGCCATCAACGATTATTATGATGTGGATCCCGATCTGGCGCTGTCGGTTCCTGACCGTTTCCGCGAATTTACCGAACTGGTGGACCGGATTAAGGCATCCGGACTTAAGGTTATCCTCGACTTCGTGCCCAATCACTTGGCCAGGGATTATGCCTCCAGGGCTAAACCAGCCGGGACCAGGGATATTGGGGAGGATGATGATCCAACGGTTCCCTTTCACCCCGACAACAACTACTACTATCTGCCTGGCACCCAGCTATATTTGAACGGCTATCGTGAGGAGCCGGCCCGGGCCACCGGCAATGACGTGTTTAACCCCAAACCTCAGCCGCACGATTGGTATGAAACCGTTAAGCTCAATTATGGGGCCGACTACCGCACTGGCCTCACCTATTTCAGTCCAGTGCCGGATACCTGGCAAAAAATGACCGACATGCTCAGTTTCTGGGCCGGAACCGGCATTGACGGGTTCAGATGCGATATGGCCGGAATGGTGCCGGTTCCCTTCTGGGCCCATTCTATTGGGAAGATAAAAAGGGACCATCCCGGGGTCATCTTTATTGACGAGCTTTATGAACCGGAGCGATATGAAGCCTATGTCGAAACAGCCGGGTTTGACTTCCTTTATGATAAAGCCGGTTTTTATGATTCAGCCAGGGAGGTCATCGCCGGACGGAAGAGGGCCAGCGAAATGACAGGGCTTTGGCGATCGCTGCGGGGACTCGACAACAAAATGGTGAGATTCATCGAGAACCACGATGAGCAGCGGGTTGCATCCCGGGAGTTCGCGGGAGAGTCGTGGCCGGGTCTGCCCGCCCTGGCACTGGCCGCCTTTATGAACAGCGGTCCGGTAATGCTCTATGCCGGTCAGGAGTTCGGTGAACCAGCCGACCCGGCCAGCGGCTGCATCTGTGCAGATGGACGGACCACCATTTTTGAATACTCCTTTATACCCACGATCAGGAACTGGCTTGCAGGCCAGCTGACTGAGCCGGAGGCCCGGCATCGCCAATTCACCAGATTGATCTTAAACACATTAAAGGATTTTCCTGTCTTGTCCGACGGCCAATTCTATGACCTTTCCTTTGTCAACCACGACCTGGACCAGGGTGGCACGGTCTGCTCCTTTTTACGCTATTATGAAGTAATGCGAGAAGCGCGAGAACCTGCCGAATATCCTGGAATTCTGCTGGTTGCAGTCTGCTTCGATCCGGCAATCCATTCCGCCAGAGTCCGGGTTCCCCACCACGCCCTGGAGGTAATGGGAATTTCCGGGCAGGAGCGGATTAGGACGAGCAGCATTCAACCCTTTAGTGAAAATTCCCAACAACTACTTAGCAGTCAGGTTGTTTCCTCCGGAATCCACATTGGTTTCAACCCCTCGGGCTGGGCTATTATCGGGATCGAGTAAGATTTCAAGCGATACCAGGCTGCCTAGATCCAACGTAGGTAGGTAAAATCTTGACGGTTAGGCAGCAGGTTGTTTTTCGGAAAAATTCGAATGCCGTAGTTGAACACTCCCGGCTGCATCAGCACTTGATTGATGGAATAACGGGTGTGGCCGTTAAGCTTAACTGTTTGCTCGAATTCCATTTGGGAAACGAAATCGTTATCCCCGCCAACCTTTGGCGCTACGATCACCAATTCAACACCAATGTCATCAGGTGACAGACCATTTAGGCGAACCACCACGTCGATGGTCAGGGTTTCGCCCACGTGTCTCGGCTTTCCCGGGTTTTTGGAGTAGTTGACCTCAGTGACCTCAACTGAATCCCACAGGTTGGCCACCCGCTTCTTCCATCGGGATATCTCCCTGGCCAAATGATAGTTATTGGCCCGGATATCGCTGATGCGATTTCCAAGGGTATGATAGAACCGCTCGAAATAGTCATCAATCATTCGACGGGTGGTAAAATTGGGTGCAATGCCGGCGATGGTATTCTTGATATGCTGAACCCAGGCGGTGGGTACCGTGCCGTTCTTGCTGCTGTAAAAGAGCGGTACGATCTGCCCCTCGAGCATGTTGTATATCATCGCTGCATCCAATTCATCCTGGAACCCCTGATCCTCGTATATGCGCTCTTGCGGGAGAGCCCAGCCGGCTCCCTCCTTATAGCCCTCAACCCACCATCCATCAAGGACGCTGAGGTTCATAACCCCGTTCATCGCGGCTTTCATTCCACTCGTCCCTGAGGCCTCCAAGGGCCTGGTCGGGGTGTTCAGCCAGATATCGACCCCCTGGACCAGTTTCCGGGCCAGGGCCATATCATAATTTTCAAGAAAGACGATCCGTCCCCTGAATTCCGGCCTGCGGGAGATCTCTACGATGAAACGGATGAGGTCCTGCCCGGCCTTGTCATTTGGGTGGGCTTTCCCGGCAAAAATAAACTGTACCGGCATATCCGGATTATTGACAATCCTGTCGAGCCGCTCAAGATCCCGGAAAAGTCGCGGTCCTGGGTTCGTTGGGCGTGTGCGCCCGGGCCCAGGTGAACCGGTTCTACG
>JAWOHI010000390.1:0-8879 GCA_046485255.1 Bacteroidales bacterium | reverse complement strand
AATCACCGGTAATGCTGGTGGCTATGCGGCACGAAAGCCTGACGGATATGGATGAGCTGAGGCGGGTGGGTGAGAATTACATCCGCAACGAGCTGGTCAGGCTCGAAGGGGTTGCCGACGTGCAACTCGAAGGCCAGGAGAAGAAGGAGGTACTCATCAGCACTAACCAGTACCTGCTCGACGCCTACGGGGTGACCACCACCGAGATCACCTCGCAGATAACGAATTACAACCGGAACATTTCGGGCGGTTCCATCGTGGAGATGGGTACCCAGTATGTCATCAAGGGGGTCAGCGTCTTTGCCAACCTCAACGATATCCGCCAGCTGATCGTTGGTTTCAAGTCAGAAACCGCGACGGAGGGCACGGGCACCACAGCTTCGCGGGTGCCAGTTTTTCTCAGGGATGTGGCCCGGGTTGAATTTGTCAACAAGGAGCCCGACAATATTGTCCGGATCAACGGCCAGCGCGCCCTCGGGCTCGCTATCTACAAGGAGCCCAGCTTCAATACGGTCAAGGCCGTCGAGGATTTGAAGGATGCGCTGGTCAGGATTAACAAGGCGCTGCCCGGATACTCCTTCCAGATCGTACAGGACCAGGGAACCTTTATATCATCCGCCATCGGGGAGGTCAAGAACAATGCCCTCTACGGGATTATCCTGGCCGTTTTCGTACTCTTCATCTTCCTGAGGCGCATAGGCACCACCCTGATCGCCAGCATCGCCATCCCGGTATCCATTATTGCGACATTCAACCTGATGTACTTCAATGGGCTGACCATCAATATTATGACCCTTGGCGGACTGGCGCTTGGCGCCGGGATGCTGGTGGATAACGCCATTGTGGTGCTGGAGAACATTTTCAGGAATATGGAGAAGGGGATGAGTATCCGGGAGGCGGCAATCACCGGAACATCCCAGGTAGGCGGGGCCATTTTTGCCGCCACCCTGACCACCATCGTAGTCTTCCTGCCCATCGTGTACCTGCACGGTGCTTCAGGCGAACTCTTCAAGGACCAGGCCTGGACGGTGGCTTTCTCCCTGCTCTGTTCCCTGGTGGTGGCCATCCTGGTGATCCCGATGCTTTTTGCGCGGGTGATCAAACCGGTCTCGGCCGAAAAACAGGTGAAGGCCATCGGCTTTCAATGGTATCCTCGATTTCTTGACAAAGTACTCAATATTAAGTGGTTGATAATTCCGGGAGCACTCCTGCTCATCGGTGTGGCCGTTTTGCTGATCAAGCCGATCGGAAGTGAATTTATGCCCAGGACCGACGCCAGGGAGTTCACGGTTGAAGTGCGTCTTCCCGAAGGCACCCAGTTGGCTCGGACCGACCAAGCTGTCAGGGTGCTCGAGGAGATGATCCGCGAACTGCTCGGGGAGGACCTGGAGAACCTGTATGCACGGGTTGGGCCGTCGGCCAGTGCGGTCAACAGCCAATCGATATTTGAAACCGAGAATTCCGCCTCCATCAAGATCATCCTTACCGGCAAGGCCCACCGCCAGAGCGACGTGCTGCTGGCCGATCTGGGAAGGATTTTTGAGGCGATGCCCGACATAGAGTTCAGCTTCGTGCTGGATGAGACGGCCCTGATGGCCACCCTGGGCACGGATGAGGCGCCGGTAGTAGTGGAGGTGGTAGGTGAAAGGTTCGACCAGATCGAGCGGTTGGTTGCCGAGGTGGAGGAGATCCTGGTAAGCGATCCCGACCTGTTCAACGTGGAGTCGTCCATCAAGCCTGGCGCACCGGAAATAGAGCTCATTCTCGACCGGTTCAGGGCCGGGATGTACAATATTACGATCGATCAGATCATCAGCCAGCTGACCCAGTTGCTTACGGGCACTTCAGCCGGCCAGTTCGATTACAGCGGTGAGATGACCGACATCAGGCTCAAGCTGCCCGATGTGGAGCTGAGCCAACTGGAGGATATCGAGCTTCGTGCTGGCACCAACAAGGTACGGCTGAGCGAGGTGGCCACCGTTCGTCACGTAACGGCACCGAAAGAGATCCTGCGCACCAACCAGAACAGGGTGGGCAAGGTCTCGGCTCAAATGAAGAAAGGAAAACCGGTCAATCAGGTGATCAACGACCTGGATCAGTCGCTGCTGGGAATCGTTCTGCCTCCTGGATACACGATCCGTCAGGCCGGTGAGGAGGTCAAGCGCAAGGAGTCGATGAAAAATCTCGGGTTTGCCCTGGTTCTGTCGCTGGTACTGGTGTATATGGTTCTGGCGTCCCAGTTCGAATCCCTGATCCATCCCTTCACGATTATGCTGACTATTCCGCTTGCCGTGGTGGGTTCGGTCTTTCTCTTTTTCATTCTGGGCCTCTCGTTCAATATGATGGCCTACATCGGGATCATAATGCTGGCGGGGATCGCGGTCAACAATGCCATCATCCTGCTGGATTCGATCAACCGGCTTAAGCGGGCGGGCTTGCCCCGGAGGGAAGCGATAATGGAGGCCGGCCACCAGCGTATCCGGCCCATCCTGATGACCAGCCTCACCACCATTCTCGGACTGCTTCCAATGGCCATCGGCTTCGGACCCAATTCCGCACTCCGGACCCCAATGGCACTGGCGGTCATCGGAGGGCTTGTAACCAGCACCTTGCTTACATTGATCGTGATCCCCTGTGTGTATGACCTGTTCGACCGGATCACGCCGCAACGAAAATATGCCGATGATCAAATCAGCTAAGGAATCAGTCAGATGAGGATTATTGTAACAAGAAAAGTCCTGATCTCCATGGTCTTTCTCGGGCTTACCCTGCTCGGGATCGTCTCCTATCGTCAATTGCAGGTTGAGCTGTTCCCTAGCGCCCAGGCTCCCTACCTGGTGGTTCAGGTGACCTCCAATGTCGAAGTGGACCCGGCCTATATGGAGCGCCAGGCGGTGATACCGCTGGAAGGTGCCATCGGCGGACTCCAGGGAATCGAGGAGATATCCTCCACCTCTTCTCAAAGGCGGGGGACCATCACGATCTCCTATACGCCCAAGACAGACCTCAAGTACGCGCAGCTCAAGCTGCAGGAGCGGATCAACGAGGTAAGGGGATCCCTGCCCGACCAGTTCCAGGTAACAGTGGTCAAGGTGGATCTCGAACAGCTCGCAAACCAGGCTATGGCTCTTGAGGTGAGAGGCACCGGAGGTGTCAACCGGATCCGCCAGATCACGGATGAGAAGATCAAGACCCGCCTGGAAAACATTGATGGAGTGGCCGGTGTCACCGTTTACGGCGGTCAGGAGAAGATGCTGGAGATCACCCTCAACCGTGATGCCTGCGAGGCCTACGGGATCACCCCGTTCCAGGTCAGGAGTGCCATCAGCCAGAACGGGCGCGACCGTTCCTATGTCGGACGCGTGTTCCAGGGCGACAGGATGCACTTTGTCCACGTAATGGCCGAGTATACGGATACCCGGGAGATCGAAAGTATTGTCGTCAGGGAAGCTGGTCCGGTGCTGCTACGCGACGTGGCCTCGGTTTATTTCGGGGTGAAGGAGGAGACCTCCTTTTCGAGGATCAACGGACTGGAATCGGTGACCGTTAACCTGGTGGGCGACTCCCAGGTCAACCTGATCGACCTCTCCGATTCGGTCAAGAAGATGGTGGAACAGCTCAACAAGGAGTTTGGACCGCTGGAAGTGGAGATCAAGATCCAGGAGAATATGGCCGATATAATGGAGGAGAACATCAACCAGATCGTCAACCTGGCCATTACCGGGGGGGTGATTGCGATTTTCATCCTCTGGATCTTTTTAAAGAATATTCGCCTGGTTTTCAGCATAGCTCTCTCCATCCCGATTTCGGTGTATGTGGCCTTCAACTTCTTCTACGCGGCCGGCATCTCACTCAACAGCCTGACGCTGGTGGGAATGGCCCTTGCCATCGGGATGCTCGTCGATAACAGCGTGGTGGTGCTGGAAAACGTTTATCGGCACGCATCGGGGAGGAACCATCCCGATATTGCGGTGGTGAAGGGCACGCGGGAGGTCTGGCGATCGATCCTGGCCTCCACGCTGACCACCATAACGGTGTTCCTGCCGTTCCTTTTCTCCGACAACTACCTGATCCGCATCCTGGGAAGCAATATCGGCATTTCCATCATTTCGACCCTGCTGGTTTCGATGATGGTTGCCCTGCTGCTGATCCCGATGCTGACGCATTGGACCCTGATGCGGCATCCCGACCAGAGACCGGTCATTTTCGAGAAGATCTCCCTCCATAAGCGGCTGATCCAGTTCTATCTGCTTATCCTGAAGACCAGTATGAGGAATCCGGCCGTAACCATTGTCGGAGCCCTGGTCCTTTTCTTTGTCAGCCTCTTCGCTGTCCTGGCTATCTCGACCAACACCCTGCGGGAGGCCGAGACCCGGGAGCTTCGCATTGCCGTGACGATGCCACAGGGCACTACTCTTGAGGCTACCGATCTGGCTGTGAGGACGATGGAGGAGCGTTTGATGGAAATCCCCGAGCGGGAGGAGATCGTGACGGAAACCCAGGAAGCCCAGGCTACGGTCCGGATCAAACTGGTAGAGAAATTCGAGAAGGTGGGCGGCAGAAAACTGCCTGAGGTTAAATCGGACATTGAGAGAAGGATACAGAACATTCCGAAAGTGGAGTATGAGTTCCAGCAGTTCTCCTCAAGTGGCGGATTCTCCGCCGGGGCGGCTGGTGGCGGTGGAGGCTCAGCGGGTGGTGGACTCGAGTCCTTTCTGGGTGTTGGTATCCAGCAGGAACGGGTCATCATCAAGGGTCAGGATTTCAACCTGATGAAGGCCGTTGGCGAAGACCTGACCTATTACCTGGAGGACCTGACAACCATTCAGCAGGCCAACCTGGGTGTTCAGGATAACCGTCCTGAGGTTAGGATGGCCTTCAATACCAGGGAGATGGGGGAAAGGGACGTGCCTCTTAATGCCGTCACTTCGGAACTCAGCTCCTTCCCGACCGAATTCAGTACCGGCGTAACCTTCAAGGAGGGGACGGAGGAGTACGACATTCTCATCAAGTATGACCTGCCCGAGGAGGAGAAGGATCGGACGCGTTCAATGTCCGACCTGCAGCAGATGGATATTCCTGCGAGTTCGGGAGCGCGTCATCGGTTGACCGACCTGGCATCGATTTATTTCGCCTTCGGAATGGGTAACATTAACAGGCTGAACCAGGAAAAGCAGATACAGATCACCTATCGTTTTGATGCAGAAACCAATTCCTCGAAGCCGTTGCTGGAAGCAGCCCGGGAAGAGGTGGATGCGCTGGTGGCAAGTCTGGTTGTACCCGCCGGGATAGCCATTGAGGTACAGCACGAGGAGAACCAGTTTAAGGATTTCTATTTCCTGATCGCCGCGGCTTTCATATTCATCTTTATGATTATGGCGGCCGTATTTGAATCGATCAGCACACCGTTTGTCCTGCTGTTCTCCATCCCGCTGGCCGGCATCGGGTCATTCCTGGCCATCCTGATCACCAAGAACTCACTGATCAATGCCAATACCCTGACAGGCTTCATCATCCTGATCGGTATCGTGGTGAATAACGGCATCATCCTGATCGACTATGCGAATGTGCTCAGGAAGCAGGGATACCGCAAGGGCCGGGCACTGATGGTGGCCGGGCTGGCGAGGCTCCGGCCGATCCTGATCACGGCGGCCACCACGATCGTGGCGATGATGCCCCTGGCGCTTGGTAAGTCCGAGTATGTCAGCCTTATCGGTGCCCCGTTTGCCATCACCGTCATCGGCGGACTATCGTTGAGCACCATCCTCACCCTGGTGTTCATTCCCACCCTCTATTCGGGTCTCGAAAACTCATTGCAATGGATGCGCAGCCAGTCGACCGGCACCAAGGTGTTTATGTACACCACGATGCTTTTGCTGGCGGTTCTTATTTATTTCCAGATACATACCTTTATCTGGCAGCTGGTATTGATCCTCCTGGTGATCCTTGGGGTGCCGGCCTCCACCTGGTTTGTAAGGAACAGCCTCCGTAAGGCCAGCACGACGGTCATTCCCGACAACGAGCCGATCCTGATCCGGATTCAAAACCTGGTCAAGATTTACGAACGGGACGGCCGTTTTACCCGTCAGTGGAAAGCCGGAGGAGTCATCCGCCGCCGCCTCGGACTGGAAAAGGAGGTCACCTCC
Organism: Bacteroidales bacterium; assembly: GCA_046485255.1. Lineage (GTDB taxonomy): Bacteria > Bacteroidota > Bacteroidia > Bacteroidales > UBA12481 > UBA12481. The sequence goes on along the minus strand of JAWOHI010000390.1, from coordinate 2,733 downwards.
TGGAAGGAGATGGACAACCTGGTGTGGCAGCTGCCGATGCTGGGTTTCCTGATCTTCTTTGTCTATTTCTACCTGGAATCGGGTCTCTGGGTCTTCCTCCTGAGCCTGGCGATCTGGTTCTCGCTGATCGGGATCTATCAGCCGGTCAGGAAACTACTGGAGCACAAAAAAACCATCGGTGTCGGCATATGGAGCAAGTTGCCCAAGGCGCTTCCCGGCTGGCTCCAGGGATTGATCCTGTGGGGTTTCCCGGCCTTCAGCCTGGTGGTTTTCCACAACCGGTGGGGGAACATCGCACTGGAGGTCATCATTGGATTCCTCTGGTATCTGGCGATCATCGTCTTTGTGACCTCCAACCGCCTGATGCGTGACAAGGTGAATGTTAACCGCCTGGCTGGCCGGTTTGGCAGCATTCGCCGCGGATGGTACCGCCTCGTGCAATCGATTCCGGTGATTGGAAAGAAAACCAAACCCTTCAAGGCATTGAAAGGTGTCTCGATGGAGATTGGCAATGGGATGTTCGGACTTCTAGGACCCAACGGAGCGGGTAAGACCACCCTGATGCGAATCATTTGCGGCATCCTGGAGCAGAGCTATGGCAAGATCTGGATCAGCGGGGTGGACACCCAGGAGCAGCGTGAAGAGCTTCAAGGTCTGATAGGATACCTGCCCCAGGAGTTCGGGATGTATGAAAATATGACCTCCGACGAATTTCTCAATTACCAGGGTATCCTGAAAGGGATCAAGGATCCCGTCCTTAGGACCGAGCGGGTTGAATTCGTGCTGAAGGCCGTCCATATGTTCGACCGAAAGGATGAGAAGATCAGCAGCTATTCTGGCGGGATGAAGCAAAGGATCGGGATCGCCCAGATCCTGCTCCACCTGCCCAGGATCCTGGTGGTGGATGAACCGACTGCGGGACTTGACCCCCGGGAGCGGATCCGGTTCCGGAACCTACTGGTTGAGCTCTCGCGCGACCGGGTGGTCATTTTTTCCACCCACATCATCGAGGACATCTCCAGCTCCTGCAACCGGGTTGCGGTGCTCGACCGCGGAGAGATGGTCTACCTGGGCGTGCCGGAAGAGATGGCCCATTCGGCGCAGGGGCACGTTTGGCAGGTTGAGGTCGGCCTGGCCGAGTTCGACAAGTTATCGGAAGAGTACAAGATCGTGCACCATATGAGGGACGGCAAGAAGATCAGGGTTCGACTCCTGGCGCAGGACCAGCCGACGCCCGACGCCATTCCGGTCAAGCCGCTGCTGGAAGACTCCTATTTGTGGTTACTGAAGAAAGTGATCTGAAATGTTCAAGAAAAGGATACAAATCATCTGGAACTGGGTCTTCAATATGATCCGGTATAACCTGAAAGTCATATTTGGAGGTAAATTCATCTGGTTCCTCCTCGCTTCACTGGCTTTTTTCATCATCGTCCTGCTGATCACCCTTTTTTCGGGCAGCACGATCCACTCCGGCACGATGTACGAATTGCTGCTCTATCCAGGACTGCTACTGGTCTTTTACCCAACCGTTTTCGGTATTCAAAACGATGAGGATACCCGCATCCTGGAGATCCTGTTCGGCATACCCAACTACCGCTACAAGGTGTGGCTGGTAAGGCTGATCCTGATCTATCTCGTGGTATTCCTGATACTCCTGCTGTTAGGCCTGTTCAGTTCCTGGGCCATCGTTGATTTCTCCGTTTTCAATATGACCTGGCACCTGATGTTCCCGATCTTCTTTATGGGAACGCTCGCCTTCCTGCTCTCCACGTTCATCAAGAACGGGATCGGGACCGGCGTGGTGCTGATCATCATCGGAGTATTCTTCCTGATCCTGGCCGAAGCCATTGCCCGCAGCAAGTGGAACCTCTTCCTCAACCCGTTCACCATACCCGACGGGATGAGTGAAACAGCCTGGAAATCAATTGTTCAGGATAACAGGATCATCCTGTTCGTGGGCATTATCCTCTCGCTTCTGGGAGGCCTGACCAGCCTCCAGAAGCGGGAGCGATTCATTTAGGCAGGGTTCTGACCGGTTATTTGGTATAATAATCGATCATCTCCAGGATGGTCTTCGTACAGACGGGGCAGAACGGGTCATTGATCCAGTTCATCTTGCACTTGTTCATCGGGCTGTAAATCCCTTTGGCACTGTATAACCCCCCTTCGTAAACCCCGACAACTCCTTCAAATTGAGGGGTCCGGGGGGTCGGAACGGGGGTTCCCGGCTTAACCATCGATTTTAATGGGCACTTTCGTTGGAACGGTCGCGCACCTCAGCCCGCCGTAACTGAGCATTGGCGATCGAGTCCGGTGTCCCCGTCCATCGGTCCTCACCGTGGTTGATCGCGTCGGCAACCTCGACATTGCTGAATCCGAGTGTTTGAAGTTGGGCAGCCACCGCCTCGGCGCGACGTTTTCCCAGATTTCGGTTGTACTCCGTGTTTCCTCGCGTATCTGCATAGCCAAACACGGTCAGTGGCCGGCCCTTCTCGCCAGCAAAGACAGTAGCCAGATGTTCGAGCTCTCTTAGTGCAGTCGCCTTCAGGGAAGCACTTCCAGTGTCGAACAAGGCAATTGCTAACGCGCCTGGCGCCTGGGGAGCCGTACCGGATCCGCCAGTTTCGCTTACCAGGTGAGCCTCGAACCCGTCAATTGCGTGAAGCGCACTGGCCACCTTTTGGGCGAATACAAGGGTGTTGGCCTCGGCGTCAACGGTTGCAGTCTTGTCTG
>JAWOHI010000389.1:0-4301 GCA_046485255.1 Bacteroidales bacterium | reverse complement strand
AACTACATCCAGGGATGGGCCACCTTTACCGGTCCCAATGCGCTACTGGTGAAATCAAAAGAAACGGAGGAGATCCGCGAAGAGATCCGCTTTAAACAGGCGATCATTGCCACCGGCGTACAGCCGGTCAGGCTGCCGTTCGTAAAAGAGTACACCGACCGGATCATGAACGCCGAAATCGCGCTGGAACTGAAGTCCATTCCGAAGCGGCTGCTGGTGATCGGAGGCGGGTACATCGGAATGGAATCGGCGACCATCTACAAAGCCCTGGGTTCGGAAGTAACACTGGTTGAAGCGCTTCCGACCGTGATGCCCACGATGGACGAGGAGCTGGTAGCCGTATATATGCGGCAGAACAAGCACCTGTTCAAGGAGATGTTCTTTGAAACCCGGGTCACCAGTTTGGAGGAGAGCAAAGGGAAGGTTATCGCTTCGATGGTAAAGGTGACCGGTGACACGGTAGAAAGAGAGTTTGAGGCGGTGCTGATTTCGGTCGGGATGAAGCCGGACACCTCCGGTCTTGGTCTGGAGCTGGCCGGTGTGACCCTGGACGAGCGCGGGTTCATCCGCGTGGATCAGCAGAGCCGGACCAATGTGCCGCACATCTTTGCCATCGGCGACGTGACCGGCGGCGCCCTGTTGGCCCACAAGGCCAGCTACCAGGGGCGGATCGCCGCGGAGGTGATCGCCGGCAAGAAGGCACCCTTCGATGCTCGCGCCATCCCCGCCGTAGTCTATACCGACCCGGAAATCGCGGTGGCCGGTTTATCGGAAAAGGAGTGCCAGGATCAGGGCATCTCCTACCGTACGGTGAAGTTTCCGTGGGCCGCCTCGGGGCGGGCCGTGGCCAATGGTGACCCGGCCGGGCTCACCAAGCTGATCATCGAAGAGGTTACTGAGCGGATCCTGGGGGCAGGCATCGTGGGCAAGGGTGCCGGCGATCTCATCTCGGAAGCCGTGCTGGGCATCGAGATGGCAGCCAGGGTAGGCGACATCGCGATGAGCATTCACCCGCACCCCACCGTGTCCGAAACGTTGATGGAGGCAGCGGAGCTATACCACGGACACCCGGTCCACATAGCTCCTCCCCGAAAGCGGTAGTCGTGGGCTGACGAGGCCTATCGCTTCTTTTTGAAGATATCCAGGATGGAGCGGATCGCCTTCCGGATGGTCCGCTCACCTTCTTTCGTGGGTTCCACCTCCTTGATAATCAGATCTTCCAGCTTATCGATGAGGTTATCCTCCCTGAAATCGGGGCACTCAAGCAATTTTTCCAGCTGGGGAGACAGCGGCTCGAAGGGCGCAAAGAACCGCTCGCGCAGCACCGGGTTCGACTGGACGCTTCTTAGGGTGCGACCCACCAATGGCAGCGCCAGGGCATTGCCGGTGCCGTTGGCCGATTGGCTGAAATGGATGGCCGTAGTGGAGGCCCCCACGCGCGAAACCATCACCAGGGCTGGATTAAAGGCTGCAAACCAGGCATCGCCGTAATTATTGGAGGTGCCGGTCTTTCCGGCCACTGCCAGGTTTACCCCGTACACCGTGCCCAGCGTGGTTCCAGTGCCCTCCCGCACCGCCCGCTGCAGGATGCGGCTGATCAGGGCGGCAGTCTCCCGGCTCATCACCCGCTCACCCGTCCCCGCATAACTGTTCTGATAGAGCACCTGCCCGTCGGGTGTGCTGATCGAAACGATCGCGGAGGGCTCTACCAGGAGGCCTCCATTGGCAAAGGCCGCGTAGGCCACCGCCGTTTCCAGCAGGTTCGCCTCCGCCGTTCCCAGGGCCAGTGAAGGATTGTAAGCCAGGCGGAAGCCGAAACCCATCTTTCGCCAAAGCTGGTCGAGGGGGTCAAACCCCACCTGGAAGAAGAGGTTGACGGTGGGAATGTTCATCGAGCGGATCAGCGCCCCGGCCAGGGAGTAGTTGCCGCCGGAGGTATGGTCAAAATTGGACGGCGACCACGGCTCCGGTGTCCGCAGGATGATCGGATCATTGTCGAGGTAATGGCAGGGCTTCACCCCCAACTCCAGGGCGGCGGCATAGACCACCGGCTTGAAGGTGGAGGCCAGCTGTCGACGGGCCATCACCTGGTCGTAAGGCTGGGTGCGGAAATCAATGCCCCCCACCCACGTCCGGATGGCGCCGGTAACCGGATCCAGGACCAACAGGCCGGCGTGCAGCAGGAGGAGCGACTGCCGAAGGCTGTCGGCCAACGTGATCGAATCGGAGCGGTACCCATCCCAAGTGAAGAGTTCCTGCAGTCTTCGCTCACCAGCCCGCTCATACAGACCTAACCGCCTCAGCTCACTCGCTGTAATTTCTTGAAGTTCACGCTTATAGTAGTCAGTACGATACTGCGCCTCCAACCTTTTCTGCATTACGCTGAGATGATCGCGAAAAGCCCGGTTGGCGTAGCGCTGCATCACCAGGTTCAGAGAGGTGCGGATCTGCAGTCCATCCTCCTCCAGGTTCCACTCCCGGCCGGTCACCTCCCGGATGCCGTTGAGGATCCGCCGGGCCTCCTGCTCCACCCTGACCAGGAAATAGTGAGCCGGTCCGCGCGACTCCAGGTTGGCGTAATCCAGCACGAGGGGAAGCCTCGCCAGCGAGTCGGACTCCACGTCGGTAATGAAACGATAGCGCGCCATCTGCATTAACACCACGTTCCTCCTCGACCGGGCCGACTCCGGGTGGAGCCTCGGGTTATATAACGTATTGGCTTTCAGCATTCCGATTAGCACAGCCGACTCCTCCGCCCGCAGGTACTCCACGCTCTTGTTGAAGAAGCGCTGCGTGGCCGCCTCGATGCCATAAACATTCTCCCCGAACGGGACCGTGTTGAGGTAGAGGGCCAGGATCTCTTCCTTTGAAAAGTTACGTTCCATCCTGCGCGCCAGGATCGCCTCACGCGTCTTGTTAACCGGCATAGTCAGCAGACCGTGGTTCCGCCGCCCGTACATATTCTTCACCAACTGCTGGCTGATGGTGCTGCCGCCTCCGGAATCGCGGTCGCCCGCCAGGACCGACTTGAAGAGCACCCGCAGGAGGCTTCGCGAATCGATCCCCTCGTGCTCGAAATAGCGCGCATCCTCCGTGGCCACCAGCGCCTGGATCAGGTGCGGGGGGATCTGCGGATAGGTGATGTTGGTGCGGTTCTGGGCAAAATACTTCCCAATCAGCTCGCCCTCCTCCGACCATACCAGCGAGGCGGTCTTGTTGCGGTAACTCATTAGCTCCGCCTTACCGGGCAACGACCCGAACAGACCGATGTTGACCGCCAGGACGAAAAGGGTGATGAGCAGGAGGAACCCGACCAGGATTGCCGCAATGACCAGGATGATTTTCCGGAGCATGTTCAAAATTAAAATAAACGAGATAGCTTTACCATTAACAATTTACGATTTACCATTTACCATTTGGGATGAAGAAGTTACTGGGCAAGATCAATATCCCGCCGTTGCTCCTGGTTTTTCTGGTCTTGTGGGCACTTTTCTTTTTGTTTCGTTTTCTGGAGCATCCGGGGGAGTTGAACAGGGAAATCAGGAAAATCCTCTTTTTTGCCATCGGCATCATCCTGATCCTGCTGATCCAGGGAATCCGGATCACCGGCTGGATGTTCCGAAACCGCTACCTCCTGTCGGCCGGCATCATCACCATCGTGATCCTGGCCTTATTCGTTTTCCTTCACTCAAAAGCCGGACAGGAGAGCATCTGGCCGTTCCTGCTTGCCGGACTGGGGTTTTCATCCGTGTTCGTCGGAATGGCCATCAATAACATCCGGAGGGAGCGGAAACTGATCCGGGCCACTCCCTATGCGGCCGATGAACCAGGCTCATACACCGGTCCACTAACCCTAATGAGCCCGGATGGGGAACGGGTCATCGAAGGGCGCATCCTTCTGCTATCAACCAGGCTGGTGCTGCTGCCCGATCATGGGCCTGGCAGGGAGATCCCATTCGACCAGCTAAAGAACGTCAAAGTAATTAACAAGCACCTGATTGTAAAGTGGTTGAATATTGAATTGAACAGCCGCGAACAGTACACCCTGTCGGTGCCCTTTCCCAAGTTCTGGCACTACCAGCTGACCAGCCGGAAGTAAATGGTTTTCAGGCAGCGAAAATAGCCGGCCACGACTGAACAATCAGGATTAAATCTATCTTTGGTAAGGAAGTAAAACCCACACCAATGAAAAAAGCATTGAAGCAGCTAGTCTCCCTGCTGACACTTCTGATCCTGGTTTCGGTGTATGCCGGGGCTCAGGAGCAGACCGACACCTCTCAGGCTATCCACAAGGTAATCAA
>JAWOHI010000205.1:0-2682 GCA_046485255.1 Bacteroidales bacterium | reverse complement strand
CCAGCCCTGCTTGGTGCCGGAGAGGTCGAGGGAAGATAAGAGGATGGTTTCCTCGGGAGGGGTGGAGCAGGAGGAAAGGACAAGGAAAAAAGAAGAAAGAGCTGTAAAAAGAAGAGTTTTCATTGGTCTTTAGTTTTGGATCTTGTAAACTTAATGAAAATGCCGCACCAAAGGGCTTTGGCGCGGCATTCATTAAGTAGGGTAAGTAATCCCCCTGCAGTATATGGATGGGTGAAGAAACTAGTAAACAGTGGTTTGTGGATTCCAGTTGGCCCACTGAAGGGTCCAGTCCGTGCTCCCGAAAGCCCCGATGACCGTGGTGGTTTCCAGCCCCGCCGGTACTGCCACGGCCCCGGCCAGGAGCGGCGACCCAGCTTGCGGCAGGAAGTTGGGTGCCGTGAGGTTGAACGGGTTGGCTACGTTTAGCTCGGCGGTAGTGGCAAAGAGACGGTTGGCACGGCTGGCATCAAGATAGAACTCCTGCTCACCGGCTGCATTACCGCTGAAGTTGTCGTTCATTCCTGCCATCACGATCCCCTTGAGCTGCACATTCCCGGCAGCACCCTTGCTGTCGGCCATCAGGAGGCCCTTCGGCCAACCGGCGAAGACGGAATTATACACTTCGAGGGCGGTGCGCCTTCTCAGGTGCATAGCAGCCTGGAAGAGGCTGTTGGCCGGGGATTCGGTGGTGATTTTCGGGCCATATAGGCTGACGTTGGCGAACCGGGGATTGGTGATCGGAGCGTTGGTGGAGCCAGTGGCATCGTTATCGGATTCAAAACCGTTGGATTTGGAAATGTCAGCCACGTTTGGATCACGCAAGCCCACAGCATACTGAACAAAACCGTTGAATCCGTAATCGGTGTCAAATTCATCATCGAGGCCGCCCAGGGCGATCAGGTAGCGGCAGTTGACCGTACCCCCGAACCATTCGAACGAGTCGTCGTTGCAGTAAGATACCTGGATGTACTCAACAGTTGTCCCTCGTCCGACACCACCAAAGGTGAGCCCGTTGATCTCCTTGTCGGGCGCGAAGGCATAGCCGGCGAATTCAATCCGCACGTACCGGAGGATCCCTGAATTGTCATCCGGGTTCGTTCCGCCATATTTGGATCCGACACCGCCCTCAATCTCCGCCTCGCCGCCGGTGGGATTGATCGGGGCCCTGCCACACAGGATGATCCCGCCCCAGTCGCCGGTGTTGCGCTCACCGGCCGGCTTGTCGGAGGTGAAAACGATCGGCTTCTGCTGGGTGCCGTCGGCCATCACTTTCCCGCCGCGCTCAATGATCAGGGTGGCCTTCGATCCGGTCTTACCCTTGATGGTGGTGCCCGGCTCAATGGTCAGGGTGGAGCCGTCCTTGACGTATACCCAACCGTCAAGGATGTAGTTTACGTCCGCTTTGAGCGTGATATCCTCCGTGATGTTTCCGCTCAGGGTAAAGGTGCTGCCCGAGGCGGGGTCAACCTGGATCTCGCACGAATCCCTGAAGGCGCCCTCAACAGTGGTGGCCACCACCCAGGTCTCGCCAATGGATACGCCGGTGACGGTGCCATCAGCCGAAACAGTGGCAATCGATTCATTTCTTGAAGTATAGCTGACCTCCTTGTTGGTGGCATCCAATGGGGATACGGAAACGATCAGACCGGCTGTCGAGCCTGCCCGGATGGTCAGGTTCTGCTGTTCAATGTGAATGCCGGTAACGGGAATCTCCTTGGTGCAGGAACTTAATCCGGCCGCCAATGTAAAAAGAGCGGCCAGGGCAAAGGACAAGTGGTTTCTTTTCATTTTAAGAGTTGCAAGTTTATTTATGGTACAAAAAAACTCAGGCCAGATGACCTGAGTGTTAAGCAACCATTAAGAAAACTTTAAGAACCCGATGGCTAGAAAATGTATTGAATACCAATGGAATACCAGCTTCCAGGCCGATATTGGCGGTACACCTGCCTGCGGTCGAAATGGACAATCCCTCCCCCGGTGATCCCATAGGTGGTAAGATCTACATCCGTGTCGATCGACTGTTCAAAGACCACCGGCTGGTTGAGCAGGTCCTTGATCCCCGCCTTGAGCTCCAGGTGACGGCCGATCCGCTTCGACAGGGTGAGGTCGACCAGGTGTCGGGGCATCTCGTAAATGTTGGGAATATATTCCCAGGGTTTGCTCTTGGGCTGACCGACAATGTAGATCCGTTCACCGATCACGTTGTACATCAGGCTGATATTCAATCCCGTCTTCTCCTGATCAGAATAGAAAAGGCCGATGTTCAGCACATAAGGCGACTGTCCTGCCAGCGGCCTCGCCTGCTCAATGGATCCCTCCTGGAAATCCACCCGGCTCCGGATGAGGGCGCCGTTGAACACCAGGACCAGGTTTTCGAACCACCCAGAGTCGCCCAAAACCTTGCGCACCTCGGCCTCAAGTCCGTAATTGGTTGCCCCCAGTGCGTTGTGGTAGGAGTATTCCAATCCGCTGCCGGTTTCAATATACTTGATCTCTATGGGATTAAGGAACCGCTTGTAAAAGAGGCCGGCGGAGATCAGCTCATTGTTGTCGGGATAAAATTCATACCGCAGGTCAAAATTGTGAATGTAGGCATCAGTTAATTCCGGGTTGCCCGAGAAGACGGCATTGCTGCGGAAGTCGTAAAAGGGGAACGGGGCGATCTCCCTGAATTCGGGCCGG
>JAWOHI010000113.1:0-5563 GCA_046485255.1 Bacteroidales bacterium | reverse complement strand
CCTGTTGTTTTACACCGGTATTTCATTGAGCTGGCCTATAATGGGTCGGGTTTCCACGGCTGGCAGATCCAGCCGGGTGTTCAAACCGTTCAGGAAACACTCAACCACGCGCTCGCCTGCCTGACCGGAGAGCAGGTCAACGTGATCGGTTGCGGCCGTACCGACACCGGGGTTCACGCCTCACATTTTGTCGCCCATTTCGACCTGGCCGCTGAATGGGAGGATCCATCAGGACTGGGAATCAAGCTGGGCAGGTTCCTGCGGAATTCCATACGGATCGACCGCATCGCGAAGGTTCAGCCCGGCACACACGCCCGGTTTTCCGCAACGTCCAGGACCTACCACTACCTTATTGCCAAGCGGAGGCACCCTTTCTTAGGTCCATACTGCTGGGAGCACCACCCCGGTCTCAACCTGGATCCGATGAACCGGATGGCCGGGTTGATCACCGGAAGGCACGATTTCACCAGCTTCAGCAAGCTGCACACGGATACCCGGACCAATCTCTGCGAAGTTTTCGAAGCCGAATGGCGCGATGCAGGGGATTTTCTGGTCTTACGCATCCGGGCCGACCGGTTCCTCCGGAATATGGTCAGAGCCCTGGTCGGCACAATGGTTGAAGCGGGAAAAGGACATCTTGATTCCTTGGAAATCAACCGGATACTCGCTGCAAAGAATCGTTCCGAAGCCGGTATGTCGGTACCCGCGCAGGGGCTCTTCCTTACCCGGGTCGACTATCCGGAGGAGCTTTTTGCTGTTGATCCCAAACAGCCCTTTCCGGCCCTGATCAGGGAACCTTAACCATTCCAGATCCGCCAGGCGGCTTCCGCCTGCCCAACCAACATCTCCCAGCCGTTTCGAATCAATGCCCCCCGGGCGGAGCCCCGTGACAAGAAAGTGGTCATTTCAGGGTTGTAAACCAGATCGAACAGAAAATGGCCCTCACCGATCCCCTCGTACGGAATGGGGGGACACCCCCCCACGTTCGGCCAGCTACCCAGCGGGGTGCAATTAATGATCAGGTGGTGATTCCGAATGATCGAATCATCCAACTGATTGTAAGACAATGTTCTGAAAGTTGGCTCCCGGCTCACCCGTGTAAAGGGGACCTGAAGCTTATCCAGGACGTAAACCACGGCCCTGGAGGCTCCGCCGGTGCCTAAAACCAATGCCATTGGTTTTTGAACGCCTATCAGGGAGGTCAGGCTCGATTCAAATCCCGCCACATCGGTATTGAATCCCTTGAGGATCGTCCTGCCTGATCCACGTTCAATCCTGATGGTATTGACCGCGCCTACCTCTTTCGACACCGGGTCGAGATGGTCGATCATCCGGATGACGCTCTGCTTGTAAGGAATGGTGACGTTCAGGCCCTCCAGCGTTGGGTTTTTCTCAATGATGCCCGGCAGCAGACCGATATCGGGCAGCTCAAAATTGGCGTAGGTACAGCCAGTGATCGACTCCCGCTCGAACTTCTTGCCAAAGTAAGTCCTTGAAAAGGAGTGGCCCAAAGGATATCCCACCAGGCCGAACAGCCTGGAAACCGGATGGCTTTCTCCCTTTTCTGACGGTACCTCCCCCATATTATTAGATGGTGGCCAGGTGTTCCGTACGAAGGAGGTCGTTGATGATCTTGACCGGATTGAAGGTACTCAGCGGCACTTCAATGAACACCGTGTTCCAATCGGACATCGACCCGTTCCATAAACCAGGCAGCTCCTGGGCCTGAATCGTCTTGGAATCCAGCGACTTTTGTGAAATAAACCCGGTATTGGGGTCCTGGAATTCTTTCAGTTTAAAGGTCCCTCCGCGGTAGTCGCGAATGGAACAGACAAGATCCACCGGGTTGAAATGGGTTGATGCCTGAAAGATCGATTCCTGTTGGGGATCCGCGTGGTTGACCTGGGATGATTCAACAATCTGTAGGCTGACCGTGCCATCGGGATTGGCTGCCCAGAAAGGACCTCCTCCCGGTTCACCCTCATTCTCGACCATTCCGCAGACCCGGATGGGGCGGTTGAATTTTTTCCGGAGGTACTCAATCCGTTCCTCTTTTCGCCATTTCTCGCTCCCGGCCGGAGGAATAACGTGGAGCTTGTGCTCCAGGAAGTCCCACATCGTTTCAATCACCTTCATTGATGGCGGCGTTGGGTTATCCAGGCCATGCAGGAAGGCAAATGTCTGATCCTGAAGTTCTATCAGCTTGCCGGCAAGTACTTTCTTGTAAAGGTAGGTATCCGACTTGCAGCGGTCGTGACACACATTGTCGATGTTCTTGATGATGATCAGGTCGGCCTTGATGGATCCGAGGTTTTTCAACAGGGCGCCGTGGCCTCCCGGCCGGAAGACCAGGTTTCCGTGGTCATCCCTGACCGGATTGTTATCCAAATCAACTGCGATCACGTCCGTTGAGGGGTCCTGGACACTGTAATCGACGTGATAGTGGACCTGAAGGCGGGTTTCCAGCTCCTCCCTGAATTCCTTGAAGTGCTTGTCCATCAGTTCGAGATGGTCGGGAAGGGCAGTGAAGTGAACGTGGCAGTTGCCAATTCCGGAGCGGGCATAAAAGGCTCCTTCGACCAGGTGTTCTATCAGCGCCGTGCGGGTTTGGCTACCGTAGGAATGAAATGGGATCAGGGCTTTGGGCAGATTACCGTAGTTCAGGCCTTTTTCGGTCAGGAGTGTGTTAAGAATTTTCTCGTACCGGCTCTCCTCAATGATGGTGTCGTAATCGAGACCCCTCATTTCCAGTGCATCCAACAGGTCAGGGAAAAAAGCGAAATCGGGCAGGTGCTCAAAGAAATAGTATACTGAGTCGGGGCCTTTGTCCTTTAGGAGAAGAAGCTGGTCTTCATTGGTCCCACGGTACTTTGCCCTGAATTCAAGCAGGTGCTTGAACATCCTGGAGGCGGCCCCGGATGCCGGCACGAACTTGACGACCTTATGGGTCCCGGCAAATTCCTCATAAAGAGCTGACAACTCCTCTATCCTTTTGGGGGTGATCTTGTGGATTCCCTGCCGGGTGTTGGCTGCTTCCGTTAAGACGATATGAGGGAACCCCTTCCTGAAGTTCTGCAGCTGCCTCTCCACCTCTTTGGGCTTCATCCCGCGATCGGTGATCTGGCGGATATCTTCCGCTGTAAATGTCTGATAGGTCATTATTTACCCTCCCGTTATGTTAAGACTCATTAACTCATCAGGACCCCTTACCGTTTGCCATCACGGAAGATCAACCCGACGATTTTTTCCAACCAGATGGCGTCTGTTTGGTCGAAGGCTTCGGTTTCGTCGCTGTCGACATCCAAAACGCCGATGATTTCGCCGGTTCCTTTTCGGACGGGCACCACGATTTCGGATTTCGACCGTGAATCGCAGGCGATATGCCCAGGAAACTGGTGGACATCCGGCACGATGACCGTCTCACCCGACAGGATCCCCGCCCAGCATACGCCCTTTCCATTTTCCAGCTCCATACAGGCCACGGGTCCCTGGTAAACCGATACGATCAGCCTCCCTTCGTTGAGGAGGTAGAATCCGGTCCAGAAAAACTTGGGCATCTTGTGATGAAGCACGGCGCAAATGGTAGCCATTCGGGCCTCCGGGTGTTCACATTTCAGCAGTAATTGCCTTATTTGATCGTACAGACGGTTGTACCTGCCTGATTTATCCATTATTAGCAATCCAATTTAAGATCCGGTCAAGGCTTTTGGAACTGCTAAGGTAAACTAATTGGATGAAACAACCACATTGCTCTCATTTGAGGAAGAACAAGGCCACGCCGGCTACGGCGATGAGACTGCCGGTCAGGTCGCGCCAGGTGACTTTTTCGCGCAGCAGCAGAATGGCGGGAGGGATGATCAGGACCGGGACGAGGGCCATTATGGTGCTGGCCACCCCGGTGGAGGTGAACTTGACGGCCATCAGGGAGAAGGAGACCCCGAGGAATGGCCCGAGCAGGGATCCGATCGAGATGAAACCCAGGTTGATGGGCTGTGTGAAGGCGGGCTTGATCTTTGACCACTTTCGAAGGACGGTGAACAGGAAAATGAACCCGGCGGTTCCAGCGATGACCCTTATCTGGCTGGCGGCAAAGGGATCGGCGCTTTGCATTCCGATCTTGCTGAACACAAGTCCGACCGCCTGGCCAATGGCGGCCCCGATGCCGAAAAGGACACCCTTGAGGCTGTAATTGAGGTTCATTCGCTTGCCGGGCTTGCGCAACACCACGATGATGATTCCGGCGAGGGTGACCAGCATTCCGAGGCTCCCTTTCGGGGTGAAGTGCTCTCCTATGAGCATCCATCCAAACAGGGCGGCCAGGGGAGGAGCCAGGGCCATCAGCAGGTTCGAAACCCTTGACCCGATGAGTGCGTATGCGCTGAAGAGGCAATAATCGCCGAACACGAATCCCACCAGTCCGCTGGCCGAAAGCCATAGCCAGCTCTCTGCTCCAAAACCGTGCGGGATCAGGGTGCCGTAACGGACCAACGAAAGGATGCAATAGAAAACCAGGGCAATGGCCAGGCGAAGGATGTTGACGGCCAGAGATCCGATCCTTTTGGCCGCCTGTTCGAATGCCAGCGCGGTCCCAGTCCAGAGGAAAGCTGTGGCTAACGCTGCAAGTTCACCGGTGTACTGGCCCATTCCGTGGGGGAAAGGATGACTCCCTGCCTTGGGTTACATCTTAAGTTTCTTCTCGATCTCTTCAATGTAAAGCCGGAACCTCTTGTCGGTATCGACCAGGTTGTTCACCGTTTTGCAGGCGTGCAACACGGTGGCGTGGTCTTTACCACCTATCTGGGACCCGATCAGGGCCAGGGATGACTTGGTCAGGTTCTTGCAGAAAAACATCGATATCTGGCGGGCCTGGACGATCTCGCGTTTCCGGGTTTTCGACTGCATCAGGTCGACGGGGATATTGAAGTAGTCGCTAACCACTTTCTGGATGTAGTCGATCGACAGTTCCCGGGTGCTGTTCTTAACCAGCTTGTCGATCATCTCCTTCACCAGTTCAAGCGTGATCTCCTTCTTGTTGAGGGTGGACTGGGCTAGCAAGGAGACCAGGGCGCCTTCCAGCTCCCTGACGTTATTGGTGATCTGGGAGGCTATGTACTCAATGACCTCATCTGGCATATGAATGCCATCGGTATAGACTTTCCGTTTGAGGATCAGCACCCTGGTTTCAAAATCCGGTACCTGTAGATCTGCAGAAAGGCCCCATTTGAACCTCGACAGTAAACGCTGCTCCATCCCCTTGAGCTCCACCGGGGGCTTGTCGGAGGTGAGGATCAGCTGCTTGCCCGACTGGTGCAGGTGGTTGAAAATATGGAAGAAGGTGTCCTGGGTCTTCTCCTTGCCGGCGAACTCTTGCACGTCATCCAGGATCAGCACGTCGATCATCTGGTAGAAGTGGAGAAAGTCGTTCCGGTTATTGTTCCTGATGGCCTCCACGAATTGTGTCTGGAACTTGTTGGCGTTCACGTAGAGCACCACCTTGTCGGGGTAACGCTCTTTCACCTCAATCCCGATGGCCTGGGCCAGATGGGTTTTCCCCAGACCTGAA
>JAWOHI010000084.1:0-8399 GCA_046485255.1 Bacteroidales bacterium | reverse complement strand
GGCGCCTGTCGGGTATGCCTGGTGGAGGTCCGGGGCAAACGCACCCTGGTGCCGTCCTGCACCACGCCGGTCCAGGAAGGCATGGTGGTGCAAACGGAAAGCGAAAGGGTTGTCACCGCCAGGCGCATGGTGGTCCAGCTCCTCCTGGCCAGCGGCGACCACAATAGATCGGAAGAGCCAAAATGCTGGCTCACCAGTCCCATCAGCGGGGGAATGATGGCCCCGCCCGATACGGCCATAATCATCAGGCCGGAGATCTCGTTGACCCGTTCGGGCATTTTATTTACCGTGATGGAGAAGATCAGGGGGAAGAGGTTGCCGGATCCAAGTCCGACCAGAAAGATGAAAATCTGGCCGGTCAGGACATTCGGTGCCAGGATCATCCCGACCAGGCTGATGATGGCCAGCAGGGTGGTCAGGATCAGAAACGGCTTGGGCTTGATGAAGTTGAGAAGCACGGCACCCAGGAACCGGCTGATCATCAGTGCCGCGAAATAGATACTGATCCCGCGCGAAGCCTGGTCAAGTCCGATATCAAAATTTTTCTGCAGGTAGTTGGCAATGTTCGAATTCATTCCGACGTCTGATCCAACCACCAGGAAGATTCCGAGCACCATCATCAGGACAAGCGGGTTTCCCAGGAGTTTGAAGCAGGAGCTGAAGGTGGCCGGTTTCTTGTCGGTTTTGGTCTCCTCGATGCGGGTCACATAGAGCCAGAACACGGCCAGGAAGGAGGTGATGGCATAAACCAGGAACACCAGTTTCCAGTCGCCGAACGCGGTGGCCATTGCTGTCGCGATGATCGGCCCGAGGAGCGAGATGATCGCCTTGATGAATTGGGAGAGGCTCATAAAACTTGAGAACCGTGCAGCCGGCGACACGTCGTGCAAAAGCGGGTTAGCCGACACCTGAACGATCGTGTTTCCGATCCCGAGCAGGATGAAGGCGGCCAGCATCAGGGGGAATGAATAGAGGGAATCGGACAGGTAGGTGATCATTGGCAGCGCCATCCCGAGTCCGGTGATTCCCATCCCCACGTTGAGAATCCTCTTTTTCCCGAAGCGGTCGAGCAGGATGCCGGTCGGGACCGACAAGAGGAAGAACCAGACGAAGGCCATAGAGGGTATCAGCTGCGCGACCGAGTCGGTCAGTTGAAAATCCTTCTGGGCGTAACCGGCCGAAACACCCACGATATCAACGAATCCCATCACGATGAACGACATGAACACCGGCAGGATCTGTTTCAGGTTGACTTTTTCTGAAGACATCAGGAATTGGTTTATTGGGTTAATTCATTTTTTCGATCAGGGGTTGGATCTTCGTCCAGTAACCGGGGTCGATCAGCCGGGCGCTGCCGATGATGGCGGCATCTTCTTTCAGTTCGGACCAGGCGATGCGGGTGTTGCAGTTATGGGTTGCCAGCGATTTCTCAAAGGAGGGCATAAACAGGTCGGCCGCCCCTGCCATATTACCGCCGATCACCAGCACTTCGGCTTCGAAGCGGTTCAGCCATTCGCCCAGGAAGGATCCGATGTTTGCGCCGAACTCCTCGAAGAGCCGCGCCACGGAGGGGTTACGGCGTGCCTCTTCGGCTATCTCCCTGACTCCCGGCAGGGTTTCGCCGGTGAGGTCTTTCATTGATCGGACGTACCAACGGGTTGAAAAATAGTCATCGGCGATGCCCTCCTTAAAAGGCAGATGCCATACGCATCCCATTTTGGGCGTATCCTCGCGGTCGACCACCGGGATCCCGTTATCGATAAAAGCGGATCCGAATCCGGTGCCCAGGGTGATGGCGACTGATTTTCGGATACCTGCCGCCTCTCCCACCCAGGCTTCGCCAACGGCGAAGGCCGTGGCATCGTTCATATACCGGATGGGGGTTTTCGGTGAGAGCCTGAGGATTTTCCTCATTCCCTCGGATACATTGACCCCGTAGAGTCCAAGATATTTCTCCACCCGCTCGAACAGGGCTATTCCCTTCACGTAATCAAACGGCCCGGGCATCGCGAACCCAATCCCGGCCAGCTCTCCCGGCTCGATGCCGAGGATGGCCTGGCTCACCGCTTCGGCCCATACCCCGAGTATTTCCCCGGCCTCCGCCTTATTGTTAACGGGAAGGGAAACTCGAGATTCCGGCAAGATCATTTGGTGATCCAGGTCGATCAGGGCGCAAGAGATGTGGCTTCCGCCGATATCCGTTCCGACAGCATACTTTTGGTCCATGGCAGTAGTGAAATGAGTTGGCATAAAAGTAATGAATAGAGTTGTCAACTCTATAAAGTTGTCAACTTCAAAGCTTCTGATTTAACTCATTCATCACGAATATGTTAAATTCAGGTCAACAGCCAGTTCGTTTCGCCAACAAACTATTTATCAGTAATTTATGGTAATAAAACCTACAAGTTGTCATCTGAAATAATATCAGTTGACAACTCTGATATTTAACTTACTCGCAATCAATCTAATATGCCATTAGAATAACTATTTCACCACTTTGATGACAATTAAGTGCCTTATTTTGTGATAATTGCAAAACATCAAATTTCTGGCGATAAGTTGTCAACTTTAAAGAGTTGACAACTCTATTTAATTAACCTCCAAACGATGAAAAAAGCACTCTACTCCACGCTGTTGATTCTCCTGCCCGCCCTAAGTATGCTGGCGACGGCCACCGCACAGGTCCACGCCCAGTCACCCAGGTTGCCCGAAGCACTCTACTCCCGGGCGGAGCGGACCAACTACGCGGAAACATCGCTCAATGCCGATGTGATCAGCTTCATCAAGGCCCTCGACCAGGCGTCACCACTTGTTTCCGTCGAAACGATCTGCACAACTACCCTCGGAAACCCGGTCCACCTGGTGGTGATCTCCGATCCCCCGGTGACTTCTCCTGAAGAGGCGAGAAAAGCGGGTAAGCCGGTCATCTATGTCCAGGCCAACATCCACGCCGGAGAGGTGGAGGGCAAGGAGGCCTCCCTGCAACTGATGAGGGAAATCGTGCTTGGTCAAAAAAAATACCTCCTGGAAAACCAGGTCCTCCTGTTCTGCCCCAACTACAACCCCGATGGCAACGACAAGCTGGGCGAATCCCGACCATCCCAGGAGGGGAGTCCGAAGCTGACCGGAGTTAGGGCCAATGGCCAGGGACTCGACCTTAACCGTGAGGGGATGAAAGCCGAAGCGGTTGAAATGAAAGGATTGCTCACTGGCGTCTTCAACCGGTGGGATCCGGCCCTGTTTATGGACCTGCACACCGATAACGGATCCTGGCACGGTTACATCGTCAACGTAGCCCCCGCTTTTCAGACCGCAGCTATGCCGGAGCCAACCGTCAAGACCTATGAACTGCTGGCGGAAACGATGAAACGGGTGATGACCCGGTCGGGGCTGCCCATCTTCTGGCACGGATACCTCCGGATGAGGCCCAACGAACAGCCCTCCTTCAGCGCCTATGACCATCTGCCTCGATACATCGCGAACTATGTCGGCTTGAGGAACCGGATGGGTATCCTGAGTGAAACCTTCCCTCACGACCACTTCGAGAAAAGGGTGCTGTCCAATTATTACCTCGTGCTTTCCGTCCTGGAATATACCAACGACCACGCAGGGGAAATCTTTGAGTTGATTGCCAGGGCCGACCAACAGACGGTGGAGACCATCATCGCCGAGGCCGGAACCCTTCACCGCGGCGTGAGGTACCAGCTGGCGCCGGAGGCGGAAACGATCACGATGCTGCTGCGCCAGACCGAACCGATGGAGTCGACTGGTGGCAGGCCCCGGCTCAGGCCAACCGGCAAACTGGAGTACCTGGAAAACATCAGGCACTCCAACCATTTCGTCCCAACCCTCCTTGCCACGGTTCCCCGTACCTACCTCTTCCCCGCCTCCCTTGGCCATATCGCCGAAAAGCTGTTGGAACACGGAATTGAGGTGAAACTTACGGATAAAAGCATCCGGGTGTCAGGTGATGAGTTCGTGATCAGCAAGTTCAGCCAAAACCAGCGCGAAGGATACGGCGGCCATAAAGTGGTCACGCTCGAGGGGGAGTTCAACACGGTTAAAAAGAGCTTCCCAGCTGGCTCCTATTATGTCGACCTTGCGCAACCCAAGGCCTGGCTTGCCTTCTACCTTCTTGAACCTCAATCGGATGACGGACTGGTTTACTGGAATTTCTTCGATGAATTCCTGATCAAGGCTGGCGTTGAAAAGAAACCGGTCTCTTACCCGGTCTTGAAGACCAATCAGGTGTTGGAGTAACCTCAGGTGGAAGCGGCCTTGCGCCGCTCCAGCCAGTCCCAGGCCTCCCGGATCGCCTGCTCGATCGGCGTCTGGGGCATACCCAGTTCCCTGACAGCCTTTTCGGATGAATAGAAATTCCTGATAGACAGGATGTGGGCAGTCACCGGATCCAGTTGGTACGATGATCCGAACACGTTGGCCAGCCCCCCGGCAAACCCCGCCAACCGGATAAGGGTACCCGGTACGTGAATCCTCCGCTGCTTGCGGCCGACAACCGGTTCAACCAGGTCGAAAAAGGCGTTCAGTGTCAGGTTTCGATTGGCCAGGATGTACCGTTCGCCCGCTCGCCCCTTTTCAAGGGCATTGCAAATGGCAACCGCCACATCTCCCACGTAGACGAAATTCTTTCCTCCGGGCGGGAGCAGGGTGAACGACTTCTCGTAATAGATCTGCAGCATCCGGTTGCTGCTCGGCTTCGCATCGTAAGGCCCAATAATGAAGGAGGGATTCACGATTACGGCATCCAACCCCTGGCCTTCTACGGATTCCCTGATCAGCCCCTCTGCCAGAACCTTGCTCAGGGCGTAACCGGAACGGCTGAAGGGGGGGCCATTGAGCGGCCAATCCTCCCGGCCAGGATTCTCGGCCGTGCCATAACCGATGGTGTTGACGGTACTGACATATACCAACCGCCTGACACCCTCCTTCAGGCAGGCACGGATCACGTTCCGCGTGCCTTCCACGTTGGGTTGCAGGTAGTGCTTCAGTGCCGTCGGGGTGGGTCCCGTAAAGGCAGCGGCGTGAACCACGAAGTTGCAGCCCCGGATGGCCCGATCCAGATCCTCCTCATCGGTGTAGGAGCCGGCCATTACCTCACAGTCAGCTCCGGCCAGGGCACTCAGATCGGCGGAAGCCCTGGCAAGGCCCCTGACGGGCACGCCACGCCGATTCAACTCCCGCACCACGTTGGCCGCGAGAAATCCATTGACTCCTGTTACCAGTACTTTCATTATGCAGGTAATTGTATATTCAACAATAGCCGGCCAAATACCCGCAGGTCAATGCCGGTGATAGATCTTCCCGACGATCTTCCAACCATCCTTAAACCTGTAAAGATTAAGATAGTCGGTGAAAATCAGTTTCCCCTCCCTGTATAATTCGATTTTGGCAATCGCTGCCACACCCGTCACATCGATCATCTTATACCTGCACTCGGTCTTCACCGGTGCCCCCCCGGGATTCCGCTCCCCGGCCACCCGGGTGTTCTCCCTCCAGGTGTATATGGGCAGCAGGCTGACCGTGGTTCCGCTCTCCTGCAACCCGATCAGGGTGAAACAGGGATGGAACCCCTTGTCAATCTCCCCGATGGGGCCCAGATTGTGAATCCCCTCAATGTAAGCCTTATTAATGACTTCCTTGATCTGATCTTCATCTGTCTGGGCCATTGTTGAAGTCGAAACAAATAGCAGGGCTGCCAGAATGGTCGCTAAAATCTTTGTCATAACTGTGCCTCCTAAGGTTTGCTCGTGGATTATTAAGATAAACCTCTAATTTAGCACTTCTCAGTATAAGTCTAAACCATACCAATGAAAACGAAAGTCCTATTTTTATTCACCGTGATGCTAACAACCGTGTTTCCAACCGCCAATTCGCAAAGCATTACCTTGCCCGCTCCCGACCGTGCGGGCGGTGTACCGCTGATGCAAGCACTTAATGAACGGGCCAGCAGCCGTGAATTTGATTCCCGTCCGCTCACCGACCAGCAGTTATCAAACCTGCTGTGGGCAGCCTGGGGGATCAACCGGCCGGCCGACGGCAAGCACACCGCCCCCTCCTCCAATAACCGGCAGGAGATGGCCGTCTATGTGGCGATGCAATCAGGCCTCTACCTCTTCAACCCGGAGAACCATACGTTGGAACAGGTGCTTTCCGCAGATATCCGCAAGGCATCCGGCAGGCAGGATTTTGTCGGTACCGCGCCGGTTAACCTGATCTTCGTGGCCGACCTGATCAAGGCCGGCGTGCGGAATCCCGAGGAAGCTGGCCCGGAGTCACTCAACACCTCCTATATCAACACCGGGTTTATGGCTCAGAACGTCTATCTCTATTGCGCTTCCGCAAAACTGGCCTGCGTAGTCCGCGGCTATTTCGACCGCGAAGTACTTACTAAAGCAATGGAGCTTAAACCTCACCAGCGGATCATCATCACCCAAACAGTGGGACACCCAAAGGACTGAATTGGTAAATGGTAAATCGTAAATCGTAAATCGTAAATCATTTATCCGAATGTCCCAAGGTTCAAACGAAAAAGCAGGAGGTTACCGCTGGCGAATTCTGGCCCTCCTCTTTATGGCAACGACCATCAACTACGTCGACCGCAGCATCCTCGGTGTACTCGGACCCACCTTGCGTGATCAGGTCTTCTCGTGGTCGGTTCAGGATTATGCCAACATAACCATCTCATTTCAAATTGCCTACGCGATCGGGTTGCTCACAATGGGCAGCATCATCGACCGTTTGGGGACCAAAAAGGGGTACACCCTCTCAATCGCCATCTGGAGCGTTTTCGGAATGCTGCACGCAACCGTAAACCGGGGGATGGGATGGATTGGCTTCGCAGTGGCCCGATTTGGATTGGGTTTTGGTGAATCGGGAAACTTCCCGTCAGCCGTAAAGACGGTTGCCGAATGGTTCCCTAAGAAAGAGCGCGCTTTCGCCACCGGGTTATTCAATGCGGGCACCAATGTCGGCGCTATCCTGGCGCCGCTGCTGGTGCCGCTGTTTGTTACCAATGAGGGCAAAAACTGGCAGGTGGCCTTTCTGATGACCGGCGTTTTCAGCCTGATATGGGTGATCCTGTGGAACACGACCTACCGGAGGCCGGAGGTACACCCAAAGCTAAAAAAGGCTGAGCTGGATCATATCCTTAGCGATCCGGATGATATGGGCCAGCAGAAGATCCCCTGGCGTAAACTGCTGCCCGTCAAGGAGACTTGGGCCTTTGCAACGGCCAAGACGACCGACGCGGTCTGGTGGTTCTATCTCTTTTGGGGAGGATTTTTCCTGAATGCCCAGTTCGGCCTTCAGCTCAAGGGCTTGGCGCTTCCGCTGATCCTAATCTACCTCATCGCGGATGTGGGCAGTATCGGGGGAGGCTATCTGTCGGGGTTCTTCATCAAGCGCGGATGGCCGTTAAACAAGGCCAGGAAGATCACGCTCCTGATCTGTGCCGTGCTGGTCCTGCCGGTCACCCTGGCACCACTGGTCTCAAACCAGTGGGTTGCCGTTCTCCTGATCGCACTGGCTGCCGGGGCACACCAGGCCTGGTCGGCCAACGTGTTCACCCTCGTCGGTGACGTGTTCCCCAAACAGGCGGTCGGATCAGTGGTGGGAATCGGCGGGATGGTGGGAGCGGTCTCCGGCATCGTTGCCAACCTGGCTCTGGGCAGGGTGCTCACCGATGCCGGACCGCAAGGTTATGTCTATGCGTTCCTGGTGGCAGGATCACTATATCTGGTAGCACTAGGTGCCGTCCATCTGATTATGCCGAGGATGTCGCCAGCTAAAATCTGAATGTCAGACCCGCCTTCCCGCCGGAATAAAAGCCGCCGCCCACTTCAACGTGGAAAGCCATTTTGTCGTTGATGTGATACCGGCCTCCTACCTGTAGCCCACCTCCCATTGATAAGTGCGGAGTGCCATAACGGTACAACCTCAGGTACGGTCCAATGCTGATTCCGCCATAAACATCAAACTCCTCAGGAAGCTCCAACAGCCGGTTAAAATGATAATTGGCATTAGCCAAGCCACCAAAATAAGTGTAATGTGTAAACAATGTGAACCGGAATGATCCTTCAATGCCAACCGTAATATCCTGGTTGACCCAGTAATCAACTCCGAGATAAACGGGAATCCCCCAGGTTGACATCCCGACGCCCACATTCAACTGCAACTTGCTTTTGTCTACCGGATCCTGCCCAAACGACATCAGGGCAATGGATAAGGCACAAAGAGTTACCGCGAACTTTCTCATAATCAGTTTGTTTTTTGGTCCTACTCGGCCATCAAATACCTTGTATTTATTGGTTTCCACCTCTATTACCTGCACTTCCATTATCCTACCTTTAAATGGCAGGATCACCTTGGCAATACTGGTT
>JAWOHI010000003.1:0-16144 GCA_046485255.1 Bacteroidales bacterium | reverse complement strand
TTGTTAACAAAAATATAAAAATATTAATAGTGCCTTGACCTATTTTCGTGGCACTAAAAAGTCAAATAAGATGAATTCAAACGACATCCGGCAAATCAACGAGAAGATCCAGCAGGAAAGCAGTTTCGTTGAGATGATCACCCTGGAGATGAACAAGGTGATCGTGGGCCAGAAACACCTGATCGACAGCCTTCTGGTTGGCCTCCTGTCCAACGGCCACCTTCTCCTGGAGGGGGTCCCCGGTTTGGCGAAGACATTGGCTATCAGGACTCTGGCGAGCACCATCGATGCCGGCTTCTCGCGCATACAGTTCACCCCCGACCTGCTTCCCGCCGACCTGATCGGAACAATGGTATACAGCCAGAAGAGTGAGGAGTTTCACGTCAGGAAAGGCCCGGTTTTCAACAACTTCATCCTGGCGGATGAGATCAACAGGGCCCCGGCCAAGGTGCAGAGCGCCCTTTTGGAGGCCATGCAGGAACGCCAGGTCACCATCGGGATCAACAGTTATCCCCTCCAGGAGCCTTTTCTCGTGCTGGCCACCCAGAACCCCATCGAGCAGGAAGGCACCTATCCCCTGCCCGAGGCGCAGGTCGACCGTTTTATGCTCAAGGTGTTGATCGGCTATCCGAGTAAGGAGGAGGAGTCCAAAATCATCCGGCACAACCTCGCCCAGGAGTTCCCGACGGCCAACAAGGTAATTGGCACCGAAGCGATCCTCAAGGCCCGCGAGGTGGTGAAGGAGGTTTATATGGACGAGAAGATTGAAAGATATATCATTGACCTGGTCTTTGCCAGCCGCAATCCCGATGAATATAAACTGCCGGATTACAAGCGTTACATTGCCTTTGGAGGCAGTCCGAGGGCAAGCATCTCCCTCGCCCAGGCTTCCAAGGCTTTTGCCTTCATTAAACGCAGGGGCTACGTGATTCCCGAGGATGTCCGGGCCGTATGCCACGACGTGCTACGCCACCGCATCGGGCTCACCTACGAGGCAGAAGCCGAGGACGTTAAGACGGACGACATCATCACGGGGATCGTCAACCAGGTGGAGGTGCCTTAGAATAGTAGAATAGTAGAATAGTAGAATAGTTGGATAGTTGGATAGATGATAGCGTCGGAGCTGATAGATAAGGTCAGGAAGATTGAGATCAAGACCCGTGGCTTGTCGAGGCACGTTTTTGCGGGGCAGTACCATAGTGCCTTCAAGGGCCAGGGTATGGTTTTCAGCGAAGTTCGGGAGTATCAGTATGGCGACCCGATCCGCTCGATCGACTGGAACGTGACGGCGCGTTTCAATAAGCCTTTTGTCAAGATTTTTGAGGAGGAGCGTGAATTAACGGTGATGTTGCTGGTGGACGTGAGCGGTTCGAATGAGTTCGGTACCCGCTCGCGTTTCAAGCGGGAGTTTATGACCGAGCTGGCAGCCGTCCTTGCCTTCTCGGCAATCCAGAATAATGACAAAATCGGCGTGATCCTCTTTTCCGACCGCATCGAGCGGTTCATCCCACCGAAAAAAGGCAAATCTCACATCCTCAGGATCATACTTGAGCTGCTGGAGTTCAAGCCGGCCAACAAGGGAACCAACCTGCCGGAGGCCCTACGTTTCCTCACCCACGCCATCAAGAAGCGGGCCACCGCTTTCCTGATATCCGATTTTATGATCAGCGGGAAGTCCGGACTGCCGGGCTTAAGCGATGCCCTGCGGCTGGCCAACCGCAAGCACGACCTGATTGTCTTGCAGGCCAACGATCCCGGGGAAAAGACCCTGCCCGACGCCGGGCTGATCCGTATGATGGACCGGGAAACCGGCGAGGCCCGGTGGGTCGATACCAGCAGCCGGAGAGCCAGAAAGGCGCTGACCGACTGGTGGAACACCCTTCAGCAGGAGCTTGCCGGGACCTTCAAACGGAGCGGAGTGGATTTTGTAACCCTCAATACCAATGAGGATTATGTCAATCCGTTAATGCAATTGTTTAAAAAGAGGGGGCGGAAATGAAATCGCGGAAGTTGTATCACCTAACCACGCTGTCCCTGCTGGTTCTGGCCCTCTTGATCCCGGTCATTGCCCCAGGCCAGACGGTCAGGGCGACGGCTACCCTCGACACTACGCGGATGCTGATCGGCGACCAGGTCAACCTCTGGCTGACCCTGGAGCAACCTGCAGGATTGGCGGTTCGATTTCCGCTGGTGGTAGATTCGCTGGATGGAAAGATTGAAGTCCTTTCCATTTCGGGGATTGACACGGTTGGCAGGCGGGGGGAGGTCATCAACCTTCGGCAGCGGTTTTTGCTCACCGCTTTTGATACCGGTTTTTTTGTCATTCCGTCGCTGGCCTTCCGCCTTGAGCAGCAGGGCGACGTTTTCGCCACCCGGGCCCTTCCGCTGGAGGTCCTTGGCATTCCCATCGACACCACCAAGGGAATCATCGACATCAAGCCGCCCTATGAGCTACCCATAACCTTGGCGGAAGTGCTCCCCTACCTGCTGATCGGCCTGCTGGCCGCCACCATCCTTTTCTTCTACCTCCGCTATCTGAAAAAGAGAAGGGAGAAACCGGAGATTCAGCAGGAGTCGCATTTGCCTCCGGTACCCGCACATATCTGGGCCCTGGAGCAGATGGACACCCTGGTTAAGGAGAAGCTCTGGCAGCAAGGAAAGATCAAGCTTTTTTACAGCCGCCTGACCGACATCATACGCCGGTACATTGAGATGAGGTACAAGGTGCCGGCAATGGAACAGACTACTGATGAGATTATTGGAGCCATTGCCAGGCAAGCCGTGGTAACCGGGCCGGTCAGGAAAGAGCTCCAGGAGTTGCTGGAGCTGGCCGACCTGGTCAAGTTTGCCAAATGGCATCCGGTGGCCGAAGAGCACGAACAGGCCCAGCAGGCGGCCTACGATTTCATATTAAGGACCAAGCCGGTGGTCAACCTGCGAAAGCCGGTCGGGGAAGTGACCTCAAAACAGGAAGAGGAGGCTGTACAATGACCGGAATCCAGTTTGCCAATCCCCATTGGCTTTACCTGCTGATCCTGGTTCCGGTAATGATTGCCGGTTATATCCTGCTGCGGAAGAAACGGGTGGCGGTGTTGCAAGTCTCAGGACTTCAGCCGCTTAATAACTTGCGACCCAACTGGAGAGTCTATCTCCGTCACGTACCGTTCGTGTTGCGGTTGCTTGCCGTTGCTTCGCTGATCGTGGTGATAGCCAGGCCGCAATCCTCCAGTTCGTGGGAGAATGTCACCACCGAGGGGATCGATATCGTGATCGCGCTGGACATTTCAGGGAGTATGCTGGCGGAGGATTTCAAGCCCAACCGGCTGGAGGCCTCTAAAACAGTGGCCTCCGAATTCATTTCAGGCAGACCCGATGACCGGATCGGGTTGGTGGTTTTCAGCGGCGAATCTTTTACCCAGTGCCCGCTCACAACCGATCACGCCGTGCTGCTGAACCTTTTCAGGGGGATTGAAAGCGGCATCATTGAAGATGGCACCGCCATCGGGGTGGGTCTGTCCAATGCCGTCAGCCGGCTGAAGGACTCCGACTCCAAGAGCAAGGTGGTCATCCTGTTGACCGACGGGATGAACAACCGAGGCGAGATCGCGCCGGAGACGGCCGGCGAGATTGCCAAAACGTTTGGCATCCGGGTTTACACGATCGGGGTTGGAACCGTCGGGACTGCCCCCTACCCCTTCAGAACCCCGTTTGGAATTCAATATCAAAATGTTAAGGTTGAGATTGACGAATCGGTGCTCCAGAAGATTGCATCCTTAACCGGGGGGCAATATTTCAGGGCAACCAACAACCAGAAGCTCAGGGATATCTATAACGAAATCGATCAGATGGAGAAATCAAGGATCGAGGTCAGGGAGGTGAGCAGCAAGACGGAGGAGTTTTTCCCCTTCCTGTTGCTGGCCCTATTTTTTATCGGACTGGAACTGCTCCTCTCCATTACCCTCTTCCGGCGGGTTCTCTGACAAATAAATATATGGCATACAACGAGTTATGAATAGTCCGTTCCGGTTTGCAAACGAGAGCTACCTTCTCGGGCTCCTGGTGATCCCGGTGCTGGTCGCCCTGTTTTTCCTGGTCAGGCATTGGTCGGGGAAACGGCTGCTCTTCTGGAGCGACCATCATCTGCTCGAACGGCTGGCTCCCCTGCGCTCCACCTTCCGGCCCATCATCAAGTACCTTCTGATGATGCTCGCCCTGGGTGCGATGATCATCGCCCTGGCCCGCCCCCAGTACGGAAGCAAACTATCTGAAGTTAAAAGGAGGGGCATTGAGCTCATCATTGCCCTGGACGTCTCCAACTCAATGCTGGCCGAAGATATTCTGCCATCCAGGCTGGAAAACGCCAAAATGGCCATTTCCAGGCTGGTTGACAAGCTCCAGAACGATAAGATCGGATTGATCGTGTTTGCAGGTGACGCTTACATTCAGATGCCCATCACCACGGATTACAGTGCAGCCAAGTTGTTCCTGAACGCCATTAATCCACAGATGGTACCCAGGCAGGGCACGTCTGTTTCCAGTGCCATCCGGCTGGCGATGCGCTCCTTTTCTCCCGAATCGGAGAAAAGCCGTGCGATCATCGTGATCACCGATGGCGAGGACCACGAGGAGGGCGCCATCGAGGCGGCACGCGAAGCGGCGGAGGCCGGGATGGTGGTTCACGCCATTGGCACCGGAACGCCATCCGGAGTGCCCATCCCGCTTTCGGCGGGTAGCGGTCGGGTTGATTTCCGGACCGACTCGGAGGGGCGGGTGGTGATCAGCCAGCTGAATGAGGAGCTGCTGCGTCAGGTTTCGGGAGCAGGCAAAGGTATATACATCCGGGCCACCAATTCGAGGACCGGATTGAACGATATCCTGGACGAGGTTAATCAGATGGAAAAGGAGGAGATCAGTGCCAGAGTTTACTCGGAATATGACGAACAGTTTGTCTATTATGCCGGGCTGGCCCTGATCCTCATCCTGTTAGAAATGCTTATCTTGGGACGTAAGAATTTATTTTTCAATCGTTTAAACCTGTTTGGAAGCCGGAAGTAAATAAGATGAAAGGGATACTGTTGCTCATCGGTATGATTGTCTGGATGGCGCCTGGGTTTTCTCAGGCCGAGAAGAGGTATATCCGGGAGGGTAATCGTGAATTCAAGGCCGGGAAGTTCAGCGAATCGGAGGTTGCTTATCGGAAAGCACTGGAATACAAGAACCTGAACAACCTGTCAGGATTTAACCTGGGAAGTTCGCTCTACCGCCAGGAAAAATTTGAGGAGGCCGCGCGCCAATACGAAGTTTCAGCCGGAAGGGATCCGGGGCGCGACCATTCGGCCAGGGCCTTGCATAACCAGGGGAACGCACAGCTGATGGCGGGCAACCTCGATCAGAGCATCGAGGCCTATAAGGAGGCCCTCAGGAAAAACCCGGGTGACCTGGAGACCAAATACAACCTGGCATATGCCCTCCACCTGAAAAAGCAGTCGGAGCAGCAGCAACAGCAACAGCCCCAGGATGGGGAGCAAGATGATCAGCGTGATCAGGACCAACAGCAAAAGGAACCGCAGCAGGGGCAGGATGACCAGCAGCAGCAACAACAGCTGCAACCCCAGGAAGCCAGAATTTCCCGTGAGGATGCACGCAGGCTCCTGGAAGCGCTGGCCAATGATGAGAAGAAAGTTCAGGAGAAAGTCAAGAGGGAACAAGCTAAAGCATCCCGTGTCAGAACATTAAAGGATTGGTGATGGATATCAGGAGAGGCTTCATCCGATTCGGCAGGCTGGCCCTGGTTCTCGCCGGCCTGGGAGGCAGCGCCGGCATCAGCGCCCAGGAAGCGGTCGAATTTATTGGCAGCGCCCCCAAGGTGGTGGCCGTTGGCGAGGCATTCCGCCTCTCTTACACGGTCAATGCCAAGGCCGACAATTTCAATGGGCCGAAAATCGAGAATTTCCTCTTTTCGGGTCCGATGCTGTCAACCAGTATGAGCACCCAGATCATCAACAGCCAGGTGATCCAATCGGCCTCCTACACCTACAATTACACCCTTCAGGCTTCCCAGGAGGGTACCTTCACCATCCCACCAGCCACCGTGACGGTCAAGGGACGGAATTACTCCTCCGAGGCCCTGCGGATCGAGGTACTTAAGGGCAAGACCGATCCCGCACAATCCCAGGCCGGTCAAACCGGAACCACGCAGGAGGGGGTGGCTGCCGAGGACCTCTTCGTGCGGGTAGAGCTTGATCGTAACCAGGTTTACAAGGGCGAGCATATCGTCGCCACCATCAAAATCTACACACGGGTCAACCTCGCCCGGTTCGGCGAGATGAAAATGCCCTCCTTCAGCGGATTCTGGAGTCAGGAGATCCCCACCTCCGGGCAGGTAACTCTTGAAAGAACCAACTATAACGGCCAGTTGTACAATATGGGGGTCATCCGGCGCACCATCCTGGTGCCGCAGCAAACCGGGAGCATCCGCATTGAACCGTTTGAGCTGGAGTGTTTTGTCAATGTTCCCCGAAAACGGAGCCGCTCGCCTTTCGACGACTTTTTCAGCGATGGCTTCTTTGGCAGCTACGAGACCCTGGCCAAGAAGCTGGTTAGTCCGGCTACGGAGGTCAGGATCAAGCCTTTCCCCGTCACGCCACCTCAGGGTTTTGCCGGTGCCGTGGGGAGGTTCTCGGTTTCGGCCACACTCGACAAATCGGCCGTCAAAACAAATGAGGCCGTTAACCTTAAGGTGGTGGTCAGGGGCAATGGGAACCTCAAGCTGATCGACCTGCCCTCGTTCCGCTTTCCAGCCGATCTGGAGGTGTATGACCCCAAGGTGACCGATCAGATCGAAACCGGGTTGAATGGCATTTCCGGCTCCAAGACCTTTGAATACCTGATCATTCCAAGGTTTGCCGGCACTTTCGAGATCCCGAACTGGAGCTTCACCTGGTTCGACCCGGCAGCGGCCGAGTTTCGAACTTACACCACTGAACCGATGAAGATTGAGGTCCAAAAGGGCGAGCAGGACGCTGAAGGAACGGTAATGACGATGGCCGGGCGGGAAAACATCCGTCTAATAGGTCAGGACGTGCGTTTCATCAAAACCGGCGACATCCGGATCCGGCCGGCTGGACAGGCCTTTTATGGATCAAAGGGATTTATTTTCGGCTATGTCATCTCCCTGCTGCTATTCATCCTGACGATCCTCCTTCTTCATTATCGCCACAAATCGCTGGCTGACGCGGAAGGAAACCGATACAGGCGAGCCAGTGGAGTGACCCGGAAAAGGCTGGCCATGGCCAGATCCCATCTAGCCAGGCACGATCACGAACAGGTGCTGGAATCCTTGCTGAAAGCGGTATGGGGTTATATTGGCGACAAGCTGAATATGGATCAATCCAGGCTGAACCGTGAGAATATCAGGGAAATGCTCGAAGGGAAAGGCATTTCGGCAGAGACCGTCCAGGAGCTGGAAGGGCTGCTCGATGCCATTGAATTCCTCCGTTACGCCCCCGGACAGGTGGAAGGAGATTATGAAGCCCTTGTCAGCCGCACGTCGGATCTCATCCTGACCATCGAAAAAACCTACCGGAGGAGCTGATATGAACCGAATGATTATCACGCTGATCGTAGCCCTGTTCGCCATCCTGCCCGCAACCGCCGATAGCGGCGAGTCGGCCCTGCTCTTCCGGAAAGCCAACCAGCTCTACCTTGACGGCGACCTTCCGGGAGCGCGGGAGGAGTATATGAAAATTGTCAATGCCGGGCTTGAATCGGCTGAGCTCTACTACAATCTGGGCAATACGTGCTACAAGATGGGCCTGATCCCGTCGGCCATACTCTATTTCGAGAAATCCCTGGTTCTCAATCCAGGTGACGAGGATACCCGGTTCAACCTGTCGCTGGCCAATCAACTGATCGTCGACAAGATCGAGCCGCTCAACCGCTTCTTTGTCAGCCGGTGGGTCGATAACCTGGCAGGCCTGCTCCGGACGGATGCCTGGGCCAGGATCAGCCTGGTTACTTTCATCCTGACCTTGATTTCGATCGTAATTATTTATGGTACAAGGAGAATCGTATTGAAAAAAACACTACTTTTGTGCGCAATTTTAATGTCATTGATGTCTGTTACGAGTTTCCTGCTGGGCCATAAGTCATACCACGCGCTGAACATCACCCCTTCGGCCATCGTTTTCTCCCCGAGCATTACGGCAAAAAGTTCACCCGACAGCAGCGGAACCGACCTGTTCGTCCTTCACGAAGGAACCAAGGTGAGGATTACCGATCAGGTTGGCGCCTGGTTGCGCATTCGCCTTGCGGATGGGAATCAGGCCTGGATTCCGGCAGACTCCGTGGAGAAAATTTGATCCCAGATGCGTTCATTCAGTTCGATTGCCTTTATTCTGATATTCCTGATCCTGATTGACCTTTATGTTTTCAAGGGCCTGAAGGAAGTGATCGGCCGCAAACGGCCACTATGGAAGTCCACCTTTCGTATCCTCTATTGGGTCATTTCGGCCGGTTTCCTGGCCGCTTTCGTATTCCTCTACCTGGATTACGAAACCGACCCTGAAAATCCGGACAAATACCGTTTCCTGCTGGGGTACAACGGGGTCTTCATAGCCCAGTTCGTCTTCAAGTTTTTCTTCCTGCTTTTCGAGCTGGCGCGGGATCTTTTTTTATTTCTCCGGTGGGCGGTTAAATCGAAGAAGAAACCGGTTTACCGTGAGATTAACCACGAGGAGGCGATTGACCGCAAGGAGTTCCTGCGCAAGGCAGGGATCATGACGGCAGCCTTGCCCTTTCTCGGCGTGATACAGGGAATCGGTTGGGGGCGTTTTAACTTCAGGGTCCATCATAAAAAACTGTATTTCAAGGATCTACCAAGTGATTTTGATGGCCTGCGCCTGGTCCAGCTCTCCGATGCCCACCTGGGAGGTTTCGCCGGGCAGCAGGAGAGGCTTTACGAGGTGACGGAGATCATCCGTGACCTGGACCCGGACCTTCTCGTCTTTACCGGCGATATGGTCAACAATTTCGCATCCGAGATGAACGGATGGACCCGTGTTTTCGCTGATATGCCCGCCAGGCTGGGTAAGTTCTCCATCCTGGGGAACCACGACTATGGGGATTATTCCGAATGGCCCAGCAAGGAAGCCAAGGAGGAAAACCTCAGCCGGATCATTGCACGCCAGGGGGGGATGGGATTCAGGGTCCTGCGAAACGAGCATTTCCGGATCTCAAAGAACGGTTCGTCGGTTTATCTGGCCGGAATGGAGCATTGGGGCAATCCACCCTTCCCGCAGTATGGAGACCTGAACAAAACATTGGAAGGCATTCCGGATGAAGCATTTACCATCCTCCTCTCCCATAGCCCCGACCACTGGTCGGAGCAGGTCATCAGTAAAACTACGGTCCCGCTGACCCTATCCGGCCACACCCACGGCTTTCAGTTTGGGATTGAGATCGGATCCTTCAAGATCAGTCCGGTGAGGTTGCTCTATAAGCATTGGGCAGGGCTTTACCAGGAGGGCTCCCAGTACCTGTATGTCAACCGCGGACTGGGCATTCTGGCCTTTCCGGGCCGGGTGGGCATCTGGCCTGAAATCACCCTGTTGGAACTTTACCGGGGGTAACCCTTCCCCAGATACAGCAGTTTTCGCTCGCTGAAAGAGCGGGAAGAGAAGAGCCCCAATCCCCCGTCCACGTTCGTGTAAACCCGAACCGGCTCCGAAAACGGGTTGCTGTGAGCCGAATAGTAGGCCTGGCTGCTCAGGGCATAAAAATAATAGGAAGGGGCAATCTGCTCCAGCCTGACGGTAACCCAAACCGTGTCGGAAAAAGCAAAGGCATATTCTTCAAGGCCCACTTCAATGGTTTTGTTGTTGCCATCAAACAAGCGGTCGTCGAAAAAGATCCCACCACGGTAATTAACTCCCTCC
Source organism: Bacteroidales bacterium (assembly GCA_046485255.1). Lineage (GTDB taxonomy): Bacteria > Bacteroidota > Bacteroidia > Bacteroidales > UBA12481 > UBA12481. Next base: position 6,209 of record JAWOHI010000003.1, on the reverse strand, counting down.
TCGTTCAGAAAAGGATCCAAATGAGAAAGATAAGCAGGCTGGGTGATCAATCCGGAGGGTAATTCGACCCCCTCCATACGGCCAAACCGGTAGGACAGTTCCGCCGAAATCCCGTAATAGTTTCTGCCGGGAGGATCGTCGAAGTTGATTGTCATCTTGAATAATTCCTGGCCATAATCCAGGAGCACCTTGGTCGTGTCGAGTGCCAGGATCGCAACCGGCGCTGGTACCTGCGTGGTGGCTTCCGCTCCGGTGAGGCCTTCCGAAATAGCCGTTATGCGGTATTCGGCCCCTTCGAGTGCCCTGACCCCTGGCAGATGGAAATAACCGGCCGAATCATAGCCCATTCGCCCCAGAAGCTCGCTGCCACGGAACAGGTCGACATTTGCATCCGGAAGATAAACAAACTCATCAGGCTCGAGAACCGAAAGGCTCAGCGTCAGGTTCACCCTGATCGCGGAATCCGGGATTAACAAGCCGTTGATGACAATCTTCCGATCCCTGTCGGGGATGTCAACGTCTATGATCTTTTCACAGCTGCTGGCCGAAAAAACCAGCAATGCTGTCAATATCAATAGATTATACAAAGAGGATGACTTTTTCATCTTAGCGGATTTTAAAACTGTAACTGATCGAGGGAATCAGGGGGAACAGCGAATAGAGCTTGAGGACAGTCTCCACGTTCCCGTTCTCATTCATGATCTTGTCGAAATCCAGGTAAAACGGGTTTTTCCGGTTGTAAGCATTATACAGGCCAACCGACCAGGTGCGCTCACCCCATTTCTTCTCTTTCCTGAAATTAACGCCGATATCAAGGCGGTGATAGGCAGGTACCCGGTAGGAGTTGCGCTTGTCGAAAAACTCGATGCCGTCGAAGTACCTGAACGAACCCCATAAGCTGGTAATGGACGCATATTTCTCCAAGGGAAGGGTTACGGCGTTGCCGGTTCCATATACCCAGGTAATCCCCAGGTCAATTTTGTCGTTGAATCTGTGATTCAACACGATGGCAACGTCGTGCCTTCGGTCGTAGCGGTAGGGGAACCACTCCCCGAAGCTGATGTTGTCGAACCGGCGATTGCTCCAGGAGAGGGTGTATCCAACCCATCCGGATGTTTTCCCAAACTGTTTGCGGGCGAGGAACTCCAGTCCATAAGCCACCCCCTCTCCAACCTCGATCTTATCCTCCCAATCATCCTGAATCGAGAAAAAGCTGGCGCCCTCCTTGTACTCGATCAGGTTATCCATCTTTTTGTAATAGGTTTCGAGGCTCAGTTCCCATTCGTCGGACGGCTCGTAAACCAAGCCCAGGGCCACCTGTTGTGCCTGCTGCGGGGGTATCTGGTCGGTAGCCGGTACCCAAAGATCGGTGGGCAGCCCGATGGTGGTGTTCGAAAGCAGGTGGATGTATTGGGTCATACGGGTGTAGGCCGCCTTGACCGAGATCTGCTCGGTGAGCAGGTAGCGGGCTGAAACTCGCGGTTGCAATGACTTGTACAGTGAATCCCTGACCTTGAAGCCCGAAAGGTGGATCCCGATGTTGGCTTTGAACCTGGGAGTGATGCTCCAGTCATCCTCCCAATAAAAAGAGCCTTCGTGGGCGTAGATATCCTTGTTTCCAAAGGTGGTATCAATGAGCGAACCCTGTTGGCCCTCGCCGTTGAACTCCATCAGGAAGACCGTCACCCCTGGCTTGAAGGTGTGGTAGATCTGGTTGTAGCCGAACTTCATGCTGTGATTGGGGCCCGGCAGGTAGTCAAAATCGATTTTCCCGGCCCAGTCCACAATCCCTGAGTTGTAGGAAAATTGGTACTTGTGCTGGATCACTCCGTCCTGCTCTTCCTGGTCAAGCAGGGAGGTCAGGAAATTATACCGGCTGTAGGTCAATGTGGTGTTGCTGAACAGCTTGGGTGTAATGACATAGTTCCAGCGAAGGGCGGTGGTGAAATTGCCCCAGCCCAGCCCAGCCTCGTCTTCCCAGCGATAATCCTGGCCTTTCTGGACGCTGCCCAGATAGGCCTTGTCGTCGCCGCTGTAGGCACTCAGGAACAGGCGGCTCCGGTCGGAGAACTTATGGTTGAACTTGGCATTGAGGTCATAGAAATAGTATCCTGCCTTGAAATTGTCGTAGTTGTTGCCGGCCTGCATCCGGATGAGCGGCCTGGCCAGGATGTCGATGTACGTTCTTCTTCCGGAGACGATGAATGAGGTCTTGTCCTTGATGATCGGGCCCTCCAGGGTCAGCTTGCTTGAGATGATCCCGACGCTCCCCTCGACCCCGAATTTCTTGTTGTTCCCATCCTTCATCCGTATGTCGAGGACGGAGGAGAGCCGGCCGCCATACCTGGCGGGAAACCCGCCGGTGATCAGCTTGACTGTTTGAATGGCATCCGGATTGAAAATGGAGAAGAATCCGAACAGGTGGTTGGCATTATAGACGGGCACGCCGTCAAGCAGGATCAGGTTCTGATCGGGCCCCCCACCCCGGACATAAATGCCGCTGGTTCCCTCATTGCCCCCTTTCACGCCAGGAAGCAATTGAAGGGCTTTGAGCACGTCCACCTCACCCAATAAAACCGGCAGGCTCTTAATGGTGTTGGCCGACAGCTCGGTCATACTCATCTGGGTGCTCCGGACTGCCGACCTGGACCTCTCGGCTGAGATGACCACCTCATCGAGGCTGATGACGGGTTCCAGACTCAGGTTCAGGACAGTATCCTTTTTGAGCTCCAGATCGACCTCCATCGTCCGGTATCCGATATAGGAATAGACGATCCTGGCCTTGCCTGCAGGAAGCGTCAGACTGTAAAAGCCATATACGTTGGAGGTTATCCCGCGTAACGAGGTGGCTTCATACACGTTGGCGGAGATCAGCTTTTCGCCCGTGTTGCGGTCTTCCAGGATGCCGCTTATCGTAACCTTCTGACCCAGAACCGTTGTGGCGGTAAGCAGGAGTGTCAGTACAGATAGTAGTCGGAGCATTGCCATTCTGTTAATATATGGGTGTAACCTGTCAGGTAAAAAAAGGTTGAAGCGTCTCCAATAATTCTTTTGGAGGCCTCACCGGCCGGCGGGTTTTGGAGCTGGTAAAAACCAGGTCGCACACGGCCTCGTTCACCACCTCACCGTTTTCGCTAATGATCTGATAATGAAAAGTTATCTTGGCCGACGGCATCCTTTTCAAGGTGGTCCGGATGGTGATCTGTTCATCGTACCCCACCGGCTTGATGTACTTAACCTCCATCCTTGTCACAGGCAGCAGGATGCCCTGCTCCTCCAGGTCACGATAGGTCAGTCCGGCAGCCCGGATCAGTTCGGTCCGGCCGATCTCAAAAAATTCGGCATAGCGCCCATAATAGACATACCCCATCTGATCGGTCTCGCCGTAGCGGATCCTGATTTTTGTGTCGTGTACGTACATAATGACGCAAAGGTATCGGTAATTATTTCAGTGCAGGGGAAGAAGGGTTTAGAAATTCACGGTGCCAAACAGGTCGTAATCATTAAATCCGGTGATCTTAACCTGATAGAAACTGCCGCTGCGAAGCCTTTTATGCTCCGAGGTAACGAGGATTTCAGGATCCACCTCCGGCGAATCGAACTGGCTCCGTCCGATGTAATACGCCCCCTCCTTCCTGTCAATCAACACCTTGAGCTCCTGATCCACCTTATATTGGTTCAGTTCGCTTGAGATTTTTTGCTGGATTCCCATCAGGATGGCCAATCGTTCCTGTTTGAGCTCTTCCGGGACGGTATCCTGGTAATGCTCATCGGCATAGGTTCCCTCCTCCGGTGAGTAGGTAAACACGCCCAACCGGTCGAACCGCACCTGCTCAACGAAATCGGCCAGCTCCGTGAAGTCCCGTTCGGTTTCTCCGGGGTGGCCCACCAGCAGGGTGGTTCGCAGTGCCAGCCGGGGTATTTCCGCCCTCAACTGGTGAATCAGGGCAAGCGTTCTTTCTTTGGATATCCCTCTTCTCATCATCCGGAGCATCCGGTTACTGATATGTTGAAAGGGGATGTCGAGGTATTTGCAGATCTTTTCCGATGCATTTATCTTCTTGATCAATAGGTCGTTGAAATCCAGCGGATAGGCATAGTGAAGCCTTATCCAATCGATTCCGGGGATCTCTTCGAGCCTTTCGAGCAGCGGAACCAGCATCGGCTTGCGATAGAGGTCTCGTCCGTAGAAGGAGAGGTCCTGAGCGATCAGGATCAGCTCGCGTGCCCCGTTGGAGGCCAGGAAACGTGCTTCGGTGGTGATATCCTCCATCGCCCTGGAGATATGCCGGCCCCTGATGGCCGGAATGGCGCAGAAAGCACATTTTCTGCTGCAGCCTTCCGAGACTTTAAGGTACGCATAATGACGCGGGGTGGTATGAATCCGCCGGTTGAGCAGCTCGGGATTGAATCCGAGCTCCAGGGATCCGAGGAGGCTGGGTATTTCGTCCACTCCAAACCACCCATCGATCTCGGGCATCTCGGCAAGCAGTTCCTCACGGTAGCGCTGGACCAGGCAACCCATTGCGATGATCTTGCCGATCCGGCCCTGCTTCCGGGCCCTGATGGCATCCAGGAGGATGTTGACCGACTCCTCCCTGGCGTCGTGAATGAAGCCGCAGGTATTGACAATGAGCAGGTCGGCATTGACCCGGTCCGGGTCGATACGCACCCGCAACCCCCTGTTGGTTAGCTGGGTCATCAGGGATTCGGAATCCACCAGATTCTTTGAACAGCCCAGGTTGATGATGTCGATTCGCAAGGTGGATGATTGTTGTTGTCGATGAAGAGAGGGTTTTCCCGTGGTCAGGCCTGCCCAAACAGGGAATCCACGAAGGCACTTTTATTAAACAGCTGCAGGTCCTCGATTTTTTCGCCGATCCCGATATATCGCACCGGGATCTTGAACTGGTCGCTGATGCCGATGACTACGCCGCCCTTTGCGGTTCCATCCAGCTTGGTCAGGGCCAGGGCTGAAACCTCGGTTGCGGCGGTGAACTGCCGGGCTTGTTCGAAGGCGTTTTGGCCGGTTGATCCATCGAGTACCAGCAACACTTCCTGCGGGGCTTCCGGCACCAGCTTTTTCATCACGTTGCGTATCTTGGTCAGTTCGTTCATCAGCCCCACCTTGTTATGAAGCCGGCCTGCCGTGTCGATGATGACGACATCCGCTCGCTGGGTGAGGGCTGAACGCAGGGTGTCAAAGGCTACGGAGGCGGGATCGGAGCCCATTTTCTGCCTGATGAGGGGTACGCCGGCCCGCTGGGCCCAGATATCAAGCTGTTCGATGGCCGCCGCACGGAAGGTATCGGCAGCGCCGAGAACCACCTTTTTGCCGTTTTCGCGGTATTGCCAGGCCAGTTTCCCGATGGTGGTGGTCTTCCCCACCCCGTTCACGCCAACGACCATTATGACATAGGGCACGCCACCTGTGGCGGTGGGCAGCTCCTGGAGGTCGGCCGTGTTGTTTTCAGCCAGCAGTCCCGCAATCTCTTCCCGCAGGATGCGGTTCAGTTCGTCGGTCCCGAAATACTTGTCGCGCGATACTCTTTTCTCAATCCGCTCAATGATCCGGAGGGTGGTCTGCACCCCCACGTCGGAGGAGATCAGCACCTCTTCGAGGTTGTCGAGCACCTCATCATCCACCCGCGATTTGCCCGCCACAATACGGGTTAGCTTTTTTAGGACGCTCTCCTTGGTCTTTGCCAGACCCTGTTCGAGGTTTTTCTTTTTATCGTCGCTGAACCAGCTGAGTATTCCCATTTCAGGATAATTTGTAAAACAAAAAAGCTCCCTTCACCCGGTGAAGAAAGCCTTGTAACTCTTAAGGGAAACGATTGTTACTCCTGTTTGAAGTAATCCTTGATGTGATCGTTATGGACAATCATCTCCTTAAAGGTATAGGCACCTGTCTTGGGTGATTTGACCATCTTGATCACTTTGGCATAGTGCCTGCCTTTTCCGGTTTGCAGCGTTGCAACTACTTTCTTTGCCATAACATTAATTATTTAATTTCCCGGTGAACGGTGACTTTCTTCAGGATGGGATTGAACTTTTTCTGCTCCATACGATCCGGGGTGTTCTTCCGGTTCTTGGTGGTGATGTATCGCGAGGTTCCAGGCTGCCCGCTGCTTTTGTGCTCGGTGCACTCCAGGATGACCTGAACCCGGTTGCCTTTGCCTTTCTTTGCCATTTTCTACTCCTTCTAG
>JAWOHI010000394.1:0-4643 GCA_046485255.1 Bacteroidales bacterium | reverse complement strand
CCGACACGTCATCGCCCAGGCGCCGACTCCTGTGGTGGCTGCCGCGCAGGTAGCGGTCGAGCACGGCCGGATCGACGATGACGCACCCGTTGTAGCCGTAGCTCATATGTAGCTGACCCTGCAGACCCGCAGCCGGAGCGGCAACCTGCTGGTCTCGGCCGACTCCCGGTCGGTGATCATTGAAGACCGCCTGGAACTGCGGATCAGCAAGGCTCCCTTCAAGCTCAAGACCATCAGGTTGCAAAGCAATAACTTCTATCACACCCTTCGCTCTAAGCTGATGTGGGGGGCTGACCCGAGGAATTTTGGCAGCTTGTGAAAGGACCCTTATGGGGGCCTCGTGCTGGTCGAAAAAACTTAGCCATTTTATACTATATTTGCACCTTGGCAGTTATTGTAGGGGAACCATTTACCGGGTTCCTTTTTACAATACGCATAGCAATGAAGAAACTCCTCATAATCATCGGCATCCTTACCGGGGCGGCGACCCTTCAGGCACAGCGTTACATTGACATTAACGTGATGGGGGGATTTCTGAACATTCACACCAATTCGATCCTGCCAGTCCCCTCCAGGGATATTTACCCCGCCGGAGGCCTGTTCGTCCGCTATGGCCTCAATACCCGGTATGCCCTCAGGGGCGGGGTTAACGGGGCCTACAAGGATGGGGATACCTGGGTTGTTGAAGGGCACGGTTTGTTCGAATTCAACTTCCATCCACTCAATCCGATGAAGCCGCGAACGAACATCTCACCCTACATTGCCACCGGAATCAGCTATTTATATGATCGCGAATCCTTCCTGACGGCCCTCCGCAACCCCAACAGCGTGATTGAGCTGGAGCCGGACAACTATTCAGGAGCCGAATATTGGATCAGGAACGTCACAGTTCCATTCCACGTGGGGGTTCGATATCTGTTGGCATCCAACCTGACACTGGGAGCGGAGTGGGCGATCCGGAGAACTTATCAGCGCGACTGGGTTGAGCCCGTGAACAGGATGGCAATAAGCGAATGGCGGTCTTTTGTTGGCATAACACTCGGATACTCATTCGTGCTGTGGGAGTCCGTCAGGGTGCCATTCTATTAATCCCCCAAGATGAACCCCTATGAACCTGAAGGATAAGCTGATACCGGAACGTCTTCCCGAACACGTGGCCATTATAATGGATGGCAACGGTCGCTGGGCCCGTAACCGGGGTGCTGCCAGGATCTTCGGCCATCAGAGCGGGGTAACGCCTGTTCACGAGGTGGTCGAAGCGAGTGGTGAGCTGGGAATCAAATACTTAACGCTTTATGCGTTCAGTACCGAGAACTGGGGAAGGCCGATGGAGGAGATCGAAGCCCTGATGGGCCTGCTGGTCTCAACCATCAAGAAGGAGACTAAGAAGCTGATGGACAATAATGTGCGGTTGCTGACCATCGGCGACCTGTCCAAGCTGGCTGAGACTCCGCGCAGGGAGCTCCACAACCTGAAGGAAACAACGGCGGCCAACACCGGGCTGACCGTCATCCTGGCCCTCTCCTACAGCGCCCGCTCGGAGCTGATAGAGGCCGCAAGGGCAATGATCCGTGATGCCCGCGAAGGAAAAATCACGTCTGAAGAGATGAATGGTACAATCTTTGAGAAGTACCTGGAAACCGCCGGCATACCTGATCCGGAGCTGTTGATCAGGACCAGCGGTGAATTCAGGATCAGCAACTTTCTCTTATACCAGATCGCCTATACCGAACTCTATTTTACACCGGTTTTTTGGCCGGATTTCAGAAAGAAACACTTCTATGAAGCCCTGCTCGATTATCAGTCCAGGGAAAGAAGATTCGGCAAAACCAGTGAACAAGTTTAATTGAGAAACCCCTATGTTGAAGATACTCCCCGTTCTCTTACTGCTCCTGTTGCCTTCGTGGTCGCTGCTCAGCCAGGAAACCGAGTCCAGGCCTCTCAAGGTGATTGATTTCACGAAAGAACCTCGTGAATATGAAATTGGTGGCATCACGGTTTCGGGAGTCCGGTATATCTCCCAGAACATCCTGGTGCAGTTTACCGGGCTGGAGGTGGGCAAAAGAATCCTGGTTCCGGGGGAGGAGATCCGCCAGGCCATCGAGAAGCTGTGGGACCAGAACCTCTTCTCTGATATCCGGATCACCGCTGCACGGATCGAAGGGGATGTGATCTTTCTCGACATTTACCTTCAGGAGATGCCCAGGCTGAGCCGTTTCTCCTTTTCGGGCGTCAACAAGACAGAAGCCGACGACCTCCGTGAGAAGGTCAAGCTGGTCAGGGGCAACCTGGTGACCCCCTATACCCTGCAAATCGCGCAGAACGCCGTTACAAACCATTTCGTCAACAAAGGGTACCTTTATACGGAGGTGATCATCAACCAGCGCCCCGACACCACGCTTCAGAACACCACCATCCTCGACATCGCGGTTGACAAGAAAAGCAAGGTAAAAATCAGGGAAATACAATTCGAAGGGGTCACGGTTTTCCCGGAGGGCAAGCTCAGGAGGGCGATGAAGGATACCAAGCAAAAAGCCTGGTACAACGTCTTCAAGGCTTCCAAGTATATCGAGGATACCTTCATTGAGGATCAGGATAACATCATTGCCAAGTACAATGAGCTTGGCTACCGCGATGCCCGGATCGTCAAGGATTCCTTGTACCACAATGACGACGGGACAGTGGGGCTCTTCGTGGGCATTGAGGAGGGCCACCAGTACTTTTTCAGGAATATCTCGTGGGCGGGGAATACCAAGTATTCTTCCGAACTGCTGAGTATGGCACTGAATATCAAGAAGGGGGATGTTTATGACCTGGAAGTTCTCACCAACCGTTTACGCAATGATCCCGACGCAGTGGGTGCCCTCTATATGGATTACGGCTACCTGTTTTACAGCGCCAATCCGGTTGAGGTGGGCGTGGAAAGCGATTCGGTCGATATCCAGATAGTGATATCCGAAGGCCCCCAGGCCAGGATCAACAACGTCATCATTACCGGAAACGACCGGACCAATGAGCACGTGATCCGCCGGGAGATCCGGACCAAGCCGGGCGACCTGTTCAGCCGCGCGGCCGTTATCCGGTCGGTTCGGGAACTGGCCCAGCTCGGGTTTTTTGATCCCGAAAAGATCGAGCCGGTTCCCATCCCGAATGAGATGGACGGAACCGTCGACATCGAATACAAGTTGGCTGAGCGGGCCAATGACCAGATCGAGATCTCGGGAGGGTGGGGTGCCGGAATGGTGATCGGGACGCTGGGTGTCCGGTTCGGCAACTTCTCGGCAAGGAACTTCTTTAACAAGGAATCCTGGCGGCCGCTGCCATCGGGCGACGGGCAGAACCTGAGCATCCGGGCCCAATCGAACGGCCGTTACTACCAGGCTTACAGCGCCTCCTTCGTGGAGCCCTGGCTCGGCGGAAGGAAGCCCAACTCTTTTTCGACCTCCTTGTACCATACGGTTCAGACCAACGGCTACCAGAAGGCCGATCCACTCCTTCAGTCGATGCGGATATCAGGCGCCTCCATCGGCCTTGGCCGAAGGCTTAGCTGGCCCGACGACTGGTTCACGCTTTACAACCAGCTCTCCTTCCAGCAATACAACCTTGCCAACTGGTCCTATTTCCTGATCAAGGACGGGGTGAGCAACAACCTTAGTTTTACCACCACGCTGGGCCGCAACTCAACCGACCAGATCATCTACCCCAGGATTGGGTCCAATTTTTCGTTATCGCTCCAGATCACGCCTCCCTATTCGGCATTTAACGGCAAGGATTACAGTCAATTGGACAACACTGAGCGCTACAAGTGGATCGAGTACCACAAATGGTCCTTCAAGTCGAGCTGGTACACCAAGCTGTGGGGCGTCGGCGGGGGTGAGACAGGCGAGGTAAGGGACTTCGTGCTGGCTACCAAAGCGGAGTTCGGGTACCTCGGCTTTTACAACCGTTACGCCCGCTCGCCGTTTGAAAGTTATGAAGTCGGGGGCGACGGGATGATGGGTTACAGCTATTACGGCAAGGACCTGATCGCTCTCAGGGGGTATGCCAACGGCTCCCTGACACCGACAGCCGGGGCCAACCTCTATACCAAGTTCACTATGGAGATGCGGTTTCCGATCAGCCTGAACCCTAATGCCACCCTGTATGCACTGGCCTTCCTCGAGGCGGGCAACGCCTGGTATGAATTCAAGGATTTCAACCCCTTCACGATGAAGCGGTCGGCCGGTCTGGGCGTCCGCATCTACCTGCCGATGTTCGGACTGATGGGCGTCGACTGGGGCTACGGGTTTGACGATATCCCGGGCGGTACCGGCAAGAACAGGAGCCAGTTCCACTTCGTGCTGGGGCCGCAGTTGTAATAGTTAGATAGTTGAATAGATTATAGTTGGATAGATTATAGTTAGATAGATGATAGGAGAATAGAGATGAAAAAGATAGCATTGATTTTTGGAATATTGCTGGCGGGCTTTACGATGAGCTTCGGCCAGAAGTTTGCGTATGTGAACACCGAGTACATCCTGGGCCGCATTCCGGCTTATGATGCTGCGCAGAAACAGCTCGACCGGCTGTCGGAGGAGTGGCAGAAGGAGATTGAGGGCAAGCGGCTCGAGGTCGTCTACGACGATCTGCTGCCCGACACCTTC
>JAWOHI010000154.1:0-2894 GCA_046485255.1 Bacteroidales bacterium | reverse complement strand
GTCCGGATCGTCAGTTTCACGGAGTCCCACTGATCGAGTGTGCCCTTCAGGCGGATCGTTCCGGCTGAAGCCTCCCCATCGGCTTTCAGGACCCATTCGCCCTGCCATCCGTTGGAGGCGGTACCCTTCACCCGGGTTCCCGCGAGGCTCGAGGGCAGCCTGAGGATGGCCTCCGTCTGGCGGCCCGCTGTCCGGAGCGTGAGCTCAAACCAGGTATCCGCATCGGCCTTGTTGAGGAACCACTGCAGTCCGTCGGGGCACTGAAAGACCATAAACCAGTGCTGGCTGCCGGCCTCATCGCCGGTAATGCTGAACCTGACGGGCTGGCCGGGTGGCACCAGGGATGCCGGCAGGATGATCCGGGAGTAGCCAAAGGCGTCGCCGTGCATATCCACGAAGAATGTTCCGAAGGTCATCCGGCTGCCCTCCGGGCCCTCTACGGCCCAATCGCGGCCCAGGTCACTGGTGAAATGAAAAAGGGGCCGGCCATTCATCATCAGCGTGAATCCCGGGTTCTGGCCGGACAGATCATAACCCTTCAGGCTCATACCGGTGATCAGGAAAAACTGCACCTCCGTCTGGCCAGCAGGAATGACCGGCGCCGCACCTTCCCACGAAGCCGACATCTGGCCGTCGGTTGCCCGCACCAGCAGGGCCAATGGGCAGTCGGGACGGGTGCTGTGGTAATTGATGTCTTCGCCTGTTAGTTTCTGGGCAAAACCCTCGAATGCGCCGGAAAGCTCTCCGGCCAGCTTTGATTGCTGTATGACCATCTCGCGGATGTCAACCTGGCCAATGGCAACGGACGCCAACGCCAGCAGGAAGGAAAAGAGCAGGGACCTTTTCATTGTTTAGGCTGTTAGGAAAGCCTAAAAGTAATAAACTCCCCTGATCAACCGAGGGTTACCATCAGGTTGACGGGGTTTTCATCACAAGTGGTGATGAACTCGCGGCTGACCGTTACCGAGGGCGATACGCCCTGGAAAAGGGTTGCTCCGCCGGCCCTGACTTCCAATATCTGATAGGCCTCGGCTTCCAGTCGGTTGGGATTGACGTAGGTGAGCCGGATTCGCCTGGCCTGGAAATTGAATTCGATCCCGGCCGTGGATTGGTCGCTGAAAAACCAGGCCGCCAGCTTCGGCTCAATGACCAGGTCGCCCAACCTCCCCCTTGCGCCAAATACCTGCGTGACGAGGCTCAGGAACATCCAGGTGGATGAGCCGGTCAGGTACATATAGGCACCCCGGTCGCCCGGCTCATAATAGCTTGGAATTCCCGGGAAGGTCTTGGATACCTGGCTGTTCGTGACGATGTCGAAAATATCCCTGAAAAGCCGGAAGGCCAGGTCAGGCCTGTTCCGGCCATACAGGGCGTTCATCAGCATAATGTTCTGCTGCATCCATTTGCTGCCGTGCTCCTTGTACCCGTAGACAAACCCGGTTATCCTGCCGATATTCAGGTCAATGCCGGGGAATGGAGTGCACAGCTTAAGGCAGGGCGAGTCATCATCCCCAAGGATTTCAAGTGCCGATGAAAACAGGCTATCTATCTGGCTATCATCGGCTATATTGAACATCACGGGCATCACCTGGGAGGTCAGGTCCATCCGGACGCCCTCCTTGAAAAGACCGTGGACCGGCCGGCCCAGATTGTCATAATGGCCGTTGAAGAACCCGCTCTCCCTGGAAACCGCAACCCATTCGTTCTTTCTGACCTGATCGGCCAGATGGAGCCGCTTGGCGTTAAAATCCCCGATCAGGTCCCTTGTGCTGATCGCGACCTGCTCCCCCGAAATCCGGTTCTTCACCCTGTCGAAATAGCGGTCAAGCGTGGTTCTCTTTTTCTCAACACTTTGATAATCTATGGATTGCTGTCCGGGTATCGTGTCCAGGAGCGGCAATATCTCCTTGAAAAAACGCAGGGAAACCGTTCCGTTCCTGTCCATTTCTGCCAGTAGATCAGCCAGGATCTCAAAATTGCCGGCATAAAAACTTTGGAAGCAGACCGACTCGCCCCTCTCCCTGGCCATATCCAGCGTATCATTCCAGTCGGCCCCTTCGAGCAGCAGGATATTATGCTCACCGACGTGATAAAAAGCCGATAGTTGCTGAACGATGAGGTGTTCAAGGACGGACCCCAGGTAGGGTTCACCGTCGGCCGTGAGGAGCCGGTTCCCATCCTCCCTGTTCCATTGGGCATCAATGGCCTGGTTCCGATTGACGTGCTGGTCCTTCCAGTAATCGGTTACCTCACCCAGAAGGCTCAGGTCGCCGGTCTGCTGGATATAGAAGTTGATCGCATAGAGCGGCCAGGCGCCGTGGTCGCACCAGGTCCGGGGAATGTTGTTCCGGTCGGCCCTGAACTCCCCGGGCCTGGTTCCGACGATGGTGGCATTGCTTCCGTCGATCCGTATTCCCTTGAGGTTGTTGACCATTTCCTCCTTGGCACTGCCCGGATCAACCAGGAAGATCGACAGCAGGTCCTGCCAGAGGTCTCTCCACCCGCGGCCGCCCCGGCCGTACCCGAAATCCGGGAGATAGCTGTTCCCGAACAGTTGACGGCACTTAAGCTGGAAAGCCAGCCAGTTCGACCACTCATCAAAATCCCCCCGGCCAGTATGAAACGATACGCTGCCGGTGAGTTCAGACCAGTATGCATCGGTTAATTTCCAGGCTTCCCTGAATTTGTCGGGCGAGTTGTAGCGTTCAAATAGCTGGTTATCATCGTCTTCTTCCGTGATTCCCACAACCACCAGGTAGGTTGATTCGGAGCCGGGCTCCAGGCTGGTCTCCGCAAAGCCCAGGGCAGCCACAGTTTCCCTGCCATTCCGCTGGGCCTCGGTAACTTCCGGCTCCGGGAGGTTCTTCCACACCGCCCCGGGATTGGCCAGCGTG
>JAWOHI010000371.1:0-11493 GCA_046485255.1 Bacteroidales bacterium | reverse complement strand
ACTGGTTCTTAGCTGCCCAGATCTTTCAGTGCCCTCACGAGCACATCCAGTTCGGCCGGCCTGGTATAGATATTCGGGGTGATCCGGCATCCGTGAACGCCTGCCCCGTCGATGGGGGCCGTGTAGATCCCGTATTTCCTGAGCAGGACATCCCCCAGATCACTGGGATTCATCCCCCTGATGCCCACGTTGGCGATCCCGCAGGAGCGGGACGGGTCGGCCGGTGTATTGATGATGACCTGTGGTATCTCCCTGACCCTGCTGGTCCAGTAGTTCATCAGGAATCTCAGCCGCTCCTCTTTTCGCTGTGCACCAATCTTATGGTAGAACTCAATGGAATCCAGGATGGCTAAGTCGGTATGTACGGGATGGGTCCCGATATGGTTGAGACGCGTGATGTCGTCCATTGCCTTTTCGCCAGGGCCGATGAGAGGCCAGATCTTCCCGATCAGATCCTTTCTCACCCATAGCATGCCGGCCCCGAGCGGGGCACTCAGCCACTTGTGCAGGCTTGAGCCGTAATAGTCGCAGTTCAGGTCGGGCAGGTTGAACCGGAAATGAGCCACGGCGTGGGCTCCATCCACCATCACCTCGACCCCGCGGGCGTGCGCCATATCACAGATCTTTCTGACGGGAAGGATATGCCCGGTAATGTTGATCATATGGCAGATCATCAGCAGCTTGGTCCGGTCGGTAATGGCGCTGGCATAAAGCTCGACGATCTCCTCGTCGGAAGCCGGATGCAACGGCACCGATACGACCTTGTTGACCATTCCGTACCGGGCCGATACCTGTTTGAACATATTCAGCATAGCAGGATAATCCTGTTCGGCCATCACGGCCTCATCGCCCGGTTTCCAGTCGTACCCGCTGATGACCAGGTCGAGCGATTCGGTCGTATTGCGGGTAATGACGGTTTCGTCGGCGGGGCAGCCCAACAGGTTGGCTACCGCCTCGGCCACCTTCCGCTTGTTGTCGAACTGGACCGTTCGCATATAATAGGAGCCCTGGTAATTGACATCCCAGACGTGCGCAATGAACTTTTCCAGGAGCGCCTCCGGCAGGAAACAGTAGTAGCCGTTTTCCAGGTTGATGTATTCAGGTTTAAGCCGGTATCCTCCCCGGATTCCCTCCCAGAAAGCCTCATCCGAGGCGAGGGTTTCGGCAGGCACGTCGGCGAACTGCCCGATCCAGTCCTCCAGGCCGTATAACCTGGGCACTGAAGCCAGACCAAGCAGCCCCATACTTTTAATAAAGTTTCGCTTATTCATTGAGTTTGATTTTTTGCTGCAACTCGATCGAGATGGCAGCTGATTGTAATCCTTTGCTGTGGGCCCTGACGGTGATCCTCCCGGGAGCGCCCTTGCGCCCCTTGACGATCGCCAGGGCCAATCCGTTAAATGCCTCCCGCTCCAGGCTCCGGAAAGGTACCAGGCAGGTCGGATCGCCGTTGTCGGTCGCCACGATCTGCCCCGGCCCCTCTATTTCAAACCGGATCGGGGGTTTGGCACCGGGAACGACCTGACCCTCCCGGTCAACCACCTGAAGGGTGATAAAGGCAAGTTCCGACTGACCGGGATTGATGACCCTCTTATCAGGAACCAGAACGAGCCTGGTGGCTTTTCCGGTCGTCTTAATGCTCTTTTCAGCCCATTTTTGTCCATTCCTGTAAGCCACCACATCCACCTTACCGGGCTCATACTTAACGCTGTCCCAGACGAGGCGAAAATCCTGACCCGGCCGCTTTGCCTTGCGTCCCAGGCTTTTACCATTGACGAACAGCTCGGCTTCGTCACCGGAGGTGTACACGTGGACCGGCAAAAGCGGCCTCAACTTCTCATCCCAGTTCCAGTGGGGCAGGATGTGGACCATGGGCAGGTCGGGGCGCCATTGCGACTGGTAAAGGTAGTAGCGGTCCTTGGGGAATCCGGCCAGGTCAATGATGCCGAAATAGCTGCTTCTCGATGGCGGCGTGTTGGCTTTCAGCTCGTTGAGCTTTTTCTCGAGCTCTGCCTTTTTGGATGGATCGTTCCGGTAGTTGAGCAGGTTTGTCTCATCGGAGTTGTAAGGCGTTGGCTCACCAAGGTAGTCAAATCCGGTCCAGACATACTCACCCAGCAGGTGAGGCAGCTGATGGTTGGTCCTGAACTGCTCGTCGGGCGTGCATCCCCAGGCGGGATGAGCCTGGTCATAGGAGCTGATCTGCCAGTTCTTGTAAAGCTCACCGATGAAATACTCCCCCCTGGAGCTGACACAGGAGGAGGTTTCGGTTCCAATGGTGGGCATATTCTGATAGCGCGGATCGGAATCCCATTTGGGCTGCTGGGCGAAGAAATAGTTGACCCCCATCAGGTCAAGCGCCAGTGGTGAGCCGGCCTCCCGACTCCTGTCGGGGTCGTTGTAACCATTGGTAACCAGCCTTGTGGGGTCCTCGCTTCGGACGATGTCGGCCAGCTGGCGGGTCAGTTCCACGTCCTGCTGGTCCATCACCTCGTTGCCGATCGACCAGAAGATGACTGACGGGTGGTTCCTGTCGCGCCTGATCAGGGCTCTGAGATCCTTTTCGTGCCATTCATCGAACAGGAGGTGATAATCTTGCGGCTTCTTGCCTTTTTTCCAGGTATCGAAAGCCTCGTTCATCACCAGGAAGCCCATCTGGTCGGCCAGTTCCAGCAGTTCGGGAGCCGGGGGGTTGTGGGAGGTGCGCAATGAGTTGCAGCCCATCGCCTTCAGCAGGGTGAGCTGCCGGCGCAGGGCGCTGGTGTTGATGGCCGCTCCCAAGGCCCCCAGATCGTGGTGGTTGCAGGTCCCTTGAATGTAGACCTTGCGCCCGTTCAGGAGGAAGCCGTCCCTCGGGGTGATCTCAAACGTTCGGATGCCAAAGGGGGTCAGGTAGCTGTCGCTGATCAGTCCGTTGACCCGGATGGTGGTTTGAGCCACATACCTGTTGGGTGAATTGATGTCCCACCATTTCGGATCGGCTATCCGGGTAAGGAATGTTTCGGTAAGGACGGATCCGGGAGCGAGGTTGAGGACGGTTTCGTCGAAGGCAGCCACCCTCCTGCCCTGGATGTTGAGCTCGTCAAGTTCGAAGATGGTGGTGCGGACATTGGCATCGGCCGGTGCCTCACCTTCATTGTGGAGCGTCAGGTCCAACCTGACAACTGCGGAGGCCGACGTAACCTCCGGCGTGGTGATGAAGGTGCCCCAATGGCCGACGTGCACCTGGCCCGACTTGACCAGCCAGACGTGCCGATAGATCCCGGCGCCCGGGTACCAGCGTGAATCCCACTTCTCGGTATCCAACCTGACTGCCAGGAGGTTCATTCCGCTGTATTTGACAAATGGGGTCAGGTCCAGGCGGAAAGAACTGTACCCATAGGGCCAGGTCCCCACATACTGTCCGTTAAGCCAGATCTGGGCGTTCGCCATTGCACCGTCGAAATCGATATAAATCCTTCTGCCGATATCACTGGCCTGCAAGGCGAACGACTTACGGTACCACCCGATGCCCTTGTAGGGTAGCTTGCCGGTTTCGCCCGGCAGATCGATCCGGAAGGGGCCCTCAACCGCCCAGTCGTGCGGCAGGTCCACCCGCCTCCAGAGCCTATCGTCAAAATCCGGCATCTCCACCCCCCTGGGCTCTTCAAGCAGGGTCCCGTCGGGCTGGGGGCCGTAACGGTCGAACTTCCACCCCTCATCAAAAAGCCTGGTATTGGTGTGACCCATCCTGGGGATGGGTTCCGATCGCTGGGCCATCAAACTCATGCCAATAACAAGGGCGAGGAGGGTGCATCCCGCTCTTATCCAACCCAGATTGGTTTCAGCTTTCCTTTTCATTTCAAGGTCAATTTACGCTAACTTCCTTATAATTTGATCAATACGGGCGATTTTCCGTTCCATTTCCGGATGATGGGTGGTTGGCCTTCCCGGGTGACTTCGACTGAAACCCCCGGGCCGGTGCGCTTGATCCGGATGTCGAACCTGCCGCCGAAGGCCCCGACATTCATCAGAGCCATCTCGTTCCAATCATCCGGCAACCTCGGATCAACATAAAAGGAGGACAAACCGGCCGGCCGTAACCCGAAAAGTCCCTCCGTGATTACGCGGCCATATAGGGCTGACTCTCCGGATAGGTGCTTCTGGTCACCTTCAGGCCAGGCTTCCACCGGATAGGGTACGTGGTCGCCGAGCAGGCGTCGGGTGGAGTACTTTTTCAGGTATTCCATTGCTTTTCCCGTCTCACCGGCTGAGAACACTCCCCGCAAACCATACAGGGTGGCACGATCCCAGAAGGTTTTGTCGCCAGCTTGCGTGGCCAGGCCATCGTCCGTCCAGAGCCTGGGTGAGAAGAGGGCCGCCACGGTTCCCTCTTTGCGCTCGTGGATACCGACGGTTAGCGGTATGCAGATCCAGGCCCTGAGCACCTCATTCCCATCATAATAGCGATAGGTGTCGAAATTTTCGACCCTGGCTCCAAAGTGCTTTTCGATTGCGCTTTTAAGCTGGGTGGCCTGCTTCAGGTACCCATCGGTCAGTTTCTTCGGCTTGCCGAGCTCCCGGCCAAGCATCGAGGCCGACAGGAGGGCGTCGTAATAGAGGCTGCTGGTGCAGAGGTTGGCATCACCGGCCGGAAAGCGGCCCTCCAGCTCATCGCTGTCCGACTCCACCACTCCATTGCTGTTCACTTTCCGCCTGCTGAACTCCAGGCACCACTCGATCAGAGGCCAGAGCTCTTCGGCAACCTCCCTTTTTCCGCTGGCCAGGGCGAACCGCCCTGCCCCATAGGCGATCATCGCCTGGTCGCCACGATCGCCCGCCCCATTCCAGAAATCAATCCCCTCGGCAATGATCGAGCTGGGGATCGGCTTGTAATCAGGATTCATATACCGGGCAAACCACCGGTAAGCATTGAGCGCCGCCTCAACCCCCAGCGGGTAGCCGGCGTAACCGTTCCACGGACCCGTGTACTCGGCCTGGTCGTTGGCCCAGATGGCGGCGTGGTAGCGGAAGCCACCGGGCGAATTGATGTATCCGTTACGGGTGTGAAAGATGCTCTCCCCAGCCCTCAGCTTGGCAAATTCAAAAGCCGTATTCAGCACGGGATCCGGTGTAACCAGGGTCAGGCTTGAGGTGATCTCCCCAACCCTGCGGACCCGGCCCTCCAGCTCCTCCTCCGGATTGACGGGTAACAGGGACTCCCCTTTCCGAAGTGCCTGATAAACTATTCCGAAAAGGACCGAATCTCCGGGCTGCAGCACCTTCGACCCGTGGTTGACTGTATAAGCCAAGAAAGTATGTGGCCCGTCGGTGGTGTAGAGCGTATCCAGGATGGTCTCCCGCTTCAGGTACTCCATCGTCACCGTACAGGGGCGATCATCGGTATTGATGAAAACCAGCCGCTCAATAGCCAAAGGCTTGTCGGCCGACGGGAAAAGCGACCGCTTCATCAGGAGCCTGCCGGTGGTGCGTGAACGCTCCACCCGCTCCAGCTGACTAGTGATCTCCAACATACCCTTATGGGTGAATGAAACGGCCCTCTCGGTGAGCCCTCTGTTCAGATATCCGCTGATCAGGCTGGGTTTCAATGGGGCGCGGCCGTGAAAAAAACGGGGCAGGTCGGTGTCGCTGATGGTAACCATCATCGTGCCGTGGGTGTCATTCGGACGCATCCGAAAGCCGGGAAAAATGACAGTCCGGTCGAAATGCGAGCCCAACGCACTGTCAACCCGGTAGTTAACCCAGAGCGAGACGCGTTCCCCGCTCATCTCGATATGGTCAGAATGGGTAGTCCCGGATTTTGGATTCCAGATGATGCCCCCATCCCCCTGGATGGCCCAACGATGGTTTCCGGTTTGTGAAAATGTCACTAAAGGAGTGATAATCAAAAAAATAATAACTGCTTTAAGTGAATTCATACGGTCATAAAAAGTTAATTCAACCAAATATAGAGATTATCCCGGATCTAAAACCGGAGTGTGGCGATACCAGTTATAAAGGCCTTGCCAGGGATAGTGAAAAATCAATTCTCCTGGTTAATTTTGGGAGTTTTTTAAAAGAATGCAACAGCGCGTCATCATTATCGGGGCCGGGATTGGTGGGATCGCCACCGCCATTTTGCTGGCCAGGAAAGGGTTTGGGGTTACCGTTTACGAAAAGAATCCCTGGCCGGGCGGGCGTTGCGGCAGGATCGTTCGCGATGGGCACCGTTTTGACCTCGGCGCCACGATATTCCTGATGCCGGAAATCTACCGCAGCGTATTTCGCGAAATGGGTCTTGAACTTGAGGAGTGTTTTGATTTTAAGCCGGTTGAGAGCCTCTACCATATCCATTTCGACGACGGGTCGGTGTTGGATTTCACCACGGATCCGAAGCGTATGGAGCAGCAGCTGGAATCCCTTGAGCCGGGTAGCTATCGCAGGATGCTTTCCTTCATCAGGCTGGGCTACCGGTTTATGGAGCTGTCGGGCGACCAGCTTCTCGGTCGCAATTTTTATAAACTATTTGATTTTGTTAACTTTAAGAATATCGCCCTGCTTGGCCGGTTGAAGATCCACCGGACGCACCACGGACTGGTCAGGGACTATTTCCGTCATCCCCATCTTCGGATGGCCTTCACGTTTCAGAACATTTATGTGGGGCAGACCCCCTTCACCGCCCCGGCGCTGTTTTCGATGCTCCCGGCCGCCGAACTGACCGAGGGGTCGATGTTTCCTTCCGGGGGAATGAGTCGCATTCCTGAGAAATTGGAGGAGATAGCCAAAAGTCTGGGGGTCCTGTTTCGTTACGGTAGCAGCGTTAAGCAAATCCTGACCGGGAACGGCAGGGCCCGCGGCATCCTGCTGGAGGACGGCACCGAGGTCGAGGCTGATCTGGTGGTTGCCAACGCCGACCTGCCATCGGTATACAGCAAGTTGCTGCCTGAGAGCAGGTTGTCAAAGCGGATCAGTCGGATGAAATACGCCTGCTCGGCGATCGTGCTGCACTGGGGGCTTGACCGCACTTTTGACCAGCTGGCGCTCCACAATGTTTTCCTGTCCGACAACTACCGTGAGTGCCTGGATGCCATTTTCAAGCATCAGACCCTGACGGATGACCCCTGTTTTTACATCCAGGCTCCCTGCAAGGCCGACCCGGCCTTCGCCCCTGCGGGCGAAGAGTCCATCTCGATCCTGATTCCGGTTCCCAGCCTCGGAAAGCAGACCGATGAGGAGTGGGAGGCGATGGTTTCAAGGGCCCGGGCCGGGGTGATCAACCGGCTGGAGAAGCTGGGCTTGGAGAATATCTCAGACCATATCAAGTTTGAGATCTGCAGTACGCCCAAAACCTGGGAGGAACAGTATAATGTTGCCCGCGGCGCCACTTTCGGCAGCTTGAGCCATAGCATTTTCCAAATGGGCTATTTCCGGCCCCACAACCGACATCCACGATACCGGAACCTCTATTTTGCCGGGGGCAGCACCCATCCGGGAAATGGCATTCCGCTGGTGTTATTGTCCGCCCGGCTAACAACGGAACGGATTTTGCAGGAGATGACCAAACCCGATCAACCAAATGAACCAGGAGACCCGCCAATATCTTGAACTGTTCAATCAGATTGATTTTCAACAGATTAAGGACCATCCCAATATTTTAATCGCCGCCCGCTTCTGGGATGAGGAGCGTTATGGGGCGGCGCGTGTTTGCTACCGCTTTATGCGGGCCATCGATGATTTCATTGATGATCACAAGGCAGCCAACCGGGTGATCCACGCGTCGGAAAGGAACCGTTTTGAGCGAAAGGTTAAGGATTGGCTGGGCGCGATCAGGGAAAACAGCAGCGCCGAACCGTTCCGGCAGGAGCTCATTGATACGATGAGGCGCTTTAAAATCCCGATGTGGCCAATGGAACAGTTTGCCCGGGCGATGATTTATGACATTTGCAACGACGGATACAATACGCTCGACGATTTCATTGCTTACTCCCAGGGCGCATCCGTGGCACCCTCGTCGGTGTTTGTTCACCTGTGCGGCATAAGAAAAAGGGCGGACGTCTATGCTCCCCCACTTTTTAATGTCAAGGAAGCTGCCACCCCCTGCGCAATGTTCAGCTACCTGGTCCACACCATCCGGGACTTCCAGAAGGACCAGCGGAACAACCTTAATTGCTTCGCCGGCAATTTGATGGCACGGCACGGGCTGACAAGGGAGGATTTGCGCGGCATCGCACACGGGGGCAAAATCCCGCAGGGCTTCCGCGACCTGATCAGCGACTACCTCCAGGCCGCCGAGGCTTATCGGATTCAGACTCTTGAAGTTATCCGGCGGATCAATCCTTTTCTCGAGCCCCGCTACCGGTTAAGCCTTCAGATCATTTTCAACCTCTACCTGATGGTTTACGAGCGGATCGACCCCAACAAGGGGACCTTCACGATGGAGGAGCTGAATCCGACGCCGGATGAGATCCGTCAGCGGGTATTATCGACTATTACGGCGTTTGAGCCGGCCCTTGCCTGAACGGGTTTAGTTGTACCTGACGCACCGGACCGAGTAGGCTCCCGATTTCAGGTAGGCCCACCGGTAAACTCCCGAGCCGTGATAGATCAGGGCCCTTCCCCAGGCGTGCTCTTCATCGGTCCAGGTTGAGCTCCAGAAAGTAGTCAGATCCCCGATAAAACGGAAGGTGCCGTTCTCATCCCTGAAGCCTGCCGGCAGTGCGGTAAATCGGCTGACATTCTCGCCCGTTCCTCCGGAGTTCCAGTCCCAGGTGGCTTTCAGCTGAATCCCGAGGTGGGCCGATTCGCGCCAGCCGATGGAGTCGACTTCACTCCGGACCATCCCCAGGTGGGTTTCCAGCTCCTTCCAATCCTGGTCGGAAGGCAGGCGCCAGCCCGTCGGGCAGGCGGACATCGCAGCATCCCACGTATATAACCTCCCGTATTCCTGGCAGTTGCGGTCATCGCTCTGATAACACCAGGAGCCGGCTCCTGACGCAGCCTGATAATTCAGGTTTTCCATCATCCAGGCCCTGGAGCCTACATAGACGTACCGGTACTCCTGCCCATCCCGTTCATCAGTGAACGAGCCGTCAGCCTCCACTTCGACCGGACCCGGCCGGCAGGAGGAGAGGATCAGCAGGGAGGCGAAGGCCATCTGCAATCCCGGCCGGAGAATATTCATTTCAGGGCGCTCCAATCGTCCAGAGCCCTGAGCACCTCAAGCCTGAAAGCCGACATCCAGCATACGAGCCAGTCGGCAAAATAGCCTGGAGTCCCGCCCCAGTAGGTCTGGAAATAGGCTTCCGTCTGGGATCCGGCAGGCCGGATCACGTTATGGTATTCGCTGTTTCCGTCGGCCACGCACTGGTTGCCATTGGCCCAAGTGGCCAGCGCCCGCTCCTTCCAGGCCGGGTTGCCGGTCAGCGCCGCCAGTTGGAGCCAGTCGGCCACCAACATCAGCCCGAAGGAATCCAGGTGGTGGTGCTGGGTTGAAACGGAGGTGCCGCCAAAGGTGTTGTAGCCGTAACGGACAAAATCGGTCGAGTCGGCAAAAGGCACCGAATAGTGCCACATCCAGGTACTGATGTACCAGGAGGTCTTTTCAGCCTTGGCCAGAAAAGTCTTGTCGCCGGTGATCTCGTAGAGCAGGATGGCGCTCCGGAGCATCGGCAGGGATGACTCCTTGTCGATGCACCAGGTGTCCAGTGCCCCGGCGGAAGTGTAGCCATTCCGGGCGAAATCTTCGAAGTAGAAGTCGTATGCCCTTTTGGCCGATGCAAGGTATGCGTTATTGCCGGTGACCTGGTAGGCACTCAGCATCGGTGGGATGATAAATGCCCCGATGGTGCCATCCCGGTACAGGCAGGTGCCATCCTTGGCCCAACCCTTACCGTACTGGCCGGAGGGCTGCTGATCGTTCAGCATAAAATCGCAGATCCCCAGGGCAACCGATTTATAATCATCACGCTCCGCTCCGCATTTGGCGGCCAGTTCCCAAGCGGTTAGGAGATCATAGGCGGCATCTCCCAGGTTGCAGGCATCGAGCACCTCTTCACTCTTCTCAATTCCAATGATATAATCAAAATGTGTCCTTATCAGTCCGTTAGGCAGGGGGGCGTGGTTGGCCCAGGAATCGAGGCAGGCCAATCCCATTTGAAGCGACTCCTGGTCGCTCGACCGGAGGTAGTTCTCCAGCAGCGAGTTAGCCATTGAGGCGTTCTGTCCCGCCCATCCGATCTCGTATTTCCATCCTGGCCGTTGGATCCACCCACCATCGCGAAGCCAGAGTCCGATGCTGAATCCCTTGAAGATATCCTCCTCCGCCCACAGGCTCTCCTTGATGAACCTGATGGCCAGGTCCCAGATCTCGGAAGGCTCCCCGGCCGGGATCTCCGGTTGGGGAGTCTGTTGCCAGGCCTGGTCGAGGAACGTGCGGACGGCAGTATGATCGGGCAGGGCTGGCGTAACGGAAAGCATCGCTGTCAGGGTTAGCGACTCGCCCGGCTTGAGGGACAGGTCACGCCGGAAGCCGGGAACGTAACGGTCACGGTTGGAGTAGCTCAGGGGCATCTCCTCTTCGGGCCAGATCAGGCAATGGGTAATCGTCTCCTCTTCCGGCATCAGCGAGCAGGAAAAGGGCCTGTTCAGCTCGTCGAGTTCGCCCCACCAGGCTACGGCCCATTGGTCTCCCTCGGAGTAGGTCACTCCCGGTATTGGAGTCCGGGTATAGGAGAAGCTCCACCAGGTACCGTCCTTTTGATAACCTTTCGGCTCCAGCCCGCGTCCCCATTCGTTTCCATTGTAACTTACCGAGGGGATCATCACCCAGGAGGGCTTGGAGGCGTGAACAAACTCCAGCGTAAGCCGGAGGTCCTTCAGCTCCTCACCACTGCTGTTCCGAACGGTGCGAACCACCTGGTACAGCCCGTCGCCCATCCGGCGAATCTTATCCGAAACCTTGAGACTGGTCTCATCGGCACTCTTTAAAAATCCAATACGGTCGCTGCCGGAAAAGAGAACCTGCACCCCCGACTCCTTGACCCAATTGTACTTTCCGTTTCCGGTGGTACAATTCTGAAGAAGCAGAGTGCTGAATATCAAGCTAAATCCAATGATCAAGCTCTGTCGAAACTTCAGGTTTCTCATAGAAATAAAATTAGTGGTCAGAAAAAAATTATTCGGCTGGTCAGGCAGCTTTCCTTGCGTACAATCCGGTAAAGAGGATATACACCATACAGCCGACCACGACAAAGATGCTGGCGGTTCCGCCAAAATGCTGGCTCACCAGTCCCATCAGCGGGGGAATGATGGCCCCCCCTGATACTGCCATAATCATCAGGCCGGATATCTCGTTGACCCGTTCGGGCATTTTATTCACCGTGATAGAGAAGATCAGCGGGAAGAGGTTTCCGGATCCAAGTCCGACCAGGAAGATGAAAATCTGGCCGGTCAGGGCGTTTGGTGCCAGGATCATCCCGACCAGGCTGATGATGGCCAGCAGGGTGGTCAGGATCA
>JAWOHI010000269.1:0-2691 GCA_046485255.1 Bacteroidales bacterium | reverse complement strand
CAACGTGCCCTGCTGCGACGCGGTCGGGCGCTGTATGAACTCACCCGCGACGACCCCAGGATGAGCTATTACGGGCGCGCGGTCGGATTGGCCGCGTCGGACGAGAACAGTCTCGACATGCTATGTGCCCTCAGGGATATTAACCTGTTCAATTACAGTCAGTTCCAGTTCACCCTGCGGGCCGACCGCTCGGTCACCCTCCTCGATCCCGCCCAGCTCACGGCCCGAACGGGAATCACCCTGCCGGAAGGGGTCCAGGCAGTTGCTTATGAATCAATTAACCGGATCACCAATGGCGGCGACATCGCCTGGACCAAATCAACCGGGCTCCTCTCCATCTGGATACTCGGCCAGCTGATCTCCTCCCCTGCAAATATCGTCCTTGTTCCTTTTATCCCAGGCCCTGAAAAAGAGCTCGGCCCGGTGGTCAACGACACCTACTTCGGGAAGGTCCCCCAGGAACGACTTAAAATCCTTGAAAACCTGATCCTTTTCAAGGCCGACGGGCTTCAGCGCGGCAAGATCGGCCTGAGCCCCGCCAGGGCCAGGAACTTTCTCGGCAGCTTCGATTACGAACAGAATATCCTGACCCTCCTGTTCTTCAACAAACCAGACACACACGAGGGGTACGTAAATAGTATGTGGGAGCTGCAGG
The DNA here is from genome assembly GCA_046485255.1 of Bacteroidales bacterium. Lineage (GTDB taxonomy): Bacteria > Bacteroidota > Bacteroidia > Bacteroidales > UBA12481 > UBA12481. The sequence goes on along the minus strand of JAWOHI010000269.1, from coordinate 2,036 downwards.
AGCACCCGTTCGCCGGGGATGTCATCAATTCCTATAACGACGGTCCCCTGGAGGACGGAAGCCAAATGGGTCCCTTTTACGAGCTGGAAGCCTCCTCACCGGCCGCTCCCCTCAAACCGGGCGAACACCTTGAGCACGTCAGCCTGACCGTCCACGTCAGCGGAACGGCCGGGGAACTGGACAACCTGCTGAAGGAGCTGTTCGGCATTTCCGCCGGCGAGATCAGGTCACGGTTCGACCGCCAGTGACCCGGGTATGAATGGCGGCTTTGGGCTCTCCGACTACCTGACTTTCGCAGGCTATTGCCTGTTGATCATTACCATAGGCTTATATGCGTCCAGATCAAGAAAGGGACGGCAAAAGACCGCACAGGATTACTTCCTGGCCAGCAGATCATTACCCTGGTGGGCAATAGGGTCATCCCTGATCGCCGCCAACATCTCAGCGGAGCAATTCATTGGGATGTCAGGCAGTGGATATGCCATCGGATTGGCCATCGCAACCTACGAATGGATAGCCGCCTTCGGGCTGATCATCGTCGGTGTCTTCTTCCTGCCCATCTACCTGAAGAAGGGCATCTACACGATGCCCCAGTTCCTGCAGTTGCGCTACGACAACCGGGTTCGCACGGCAATTGCCGCTTTCTGGCTGGTCGTGTACGTTTTTGTCAACCTCACCTCGGTTCTATGGCTTGGATCCCTGGCTATGAGCACCATTATGGGCATACCCGTCGGCCGCGGCATCCTGTTCATCGCACTGTTCGCGGGAATCTATTCGATCTATGGCGGGCTGAAGGCAGTGGTCTGGACTGATGTCATCCAGGTTTTTTTCCTCGTTGCAGGGGGACTTCTGACCACCTATATAGCGCTAGACACCATCGGGGCGGGAAACGGTCCCCGGGAGGGCTTCCTGGAACTCATCCGCCAGGTGCCGGAGAAATTTCAGGTGATCATCCACAAGGGGGAGGTCCTGGTCCCCGATGGAAAAGACGGCCTGATGGACGCCTGGATGCAATTGCCCGGCCTCAGTGTGGTGTTCGGCGGGATATGGATCGCCAACCTGGCCTATTGGGGCTGCAACCAGTATATCATCCAACGCGGACTGGCAGCCAGGTCGATCGATGAAGCCCGCTACGGGGTGGTCTTTGCAGGTTTCCTGAAACTGCTGATGCCACTCATCATTGTCGTTCCGGGAATAGCAGCCTTCCTGATCAACAGGGATCCAGCTGCTTACGGGCTGGCCGATGCCGTCGCCATTACGCGGTCCGACCAGGCCTACCCCTGGCTCCTCCACAACTTCGTTCCCGCAGGCCTTAAGGGCGTGGCCTTCGCCGCCCTGGTGGCCGCCATCGTCTCCTCGCTCGCATCGATGCTGAACTCGGCCTCAACCATCTTCACGATGGACATCTACCGGAACTACCTCAACAAAAATGCCACGGAAGCCGGCCTGGTGAGAGTCGGGAGGATCACCGGCCTGGTCGCCCTGGTCATCGCCGTTCTTGTGGCCAGGCCGCTCCTTGGCAGCCTGGATCAGGCATTCCAGTTTATCCAGGAGTTCACGGGCTTCATCACGCCCGGTGTATGCGCCATCTTCCTGTTCGGCCTCTTCTGGAAAAGGACCACCTCCAACGCCGCCCTCTGGGGAGCCGGCCTCAGCATCCCGCTCTCATTCCTCTTCAAGCTGATGACGCCGGGTATGCCTTTTATGAACCGGTGGGGAGTCGTCTTCCTCATCCTGGCTGCCATCATGATCGGGATCAGCCTCCTGGAATCCAGGACAAACCACCCCCGCGCCATCACCCTCGAAAAGAGCCTCTTCCGCACAACCCCCTGGTTCAAGTTCTGGGCCGCCGCCCTGGTCCTGGCAGCATCCGCACTTTACGCCATCTTCTGGTAGGTATTTATCCTGTTGAAGAATTTATACCTTTGCCACTTTCAATAACCACCCTGGCAACGGTTTGATATGGCTTTGAAGGACTTGCTCAACGAAAAACTGGCTGCTGACCTGGACCGCGAAACCGAAAACTGGCCGGCCGC
>JAWOHI010000078.1:0-7055 GCA_046485255.1 Bacteroidales bacterium | reverse complement strand
TTATGGAAGGTGGGCCGGTAGGTGACCGGCCGGAGGACGAATCCTTTTAATTCATTCTTATCCAGATAGTTTAATAGCTCTTTTCGTATCGTATAGGGCTCGATGGCCGGATGTCCGAACTGCTCGAGGCTCCGGGTGGTGCCCCGGCCTTCCGAAAGCACGGTGCCCTCGAGCATAACGGTCCCCGGGTACACCAGGCAACCTTCGGGAGTGGGCAGGTTGGGGGAGGGGTTGATCCACGGGCGGCCCGTATCGCGCCAGAGCATCCCGCGCTGCCATCCCTCCATCGGGATCACGTGGAGGTCAAGGTCCCAGTGGTTCATCTCCCGGAACCTGACCGCCAGCTCGCCGATGGTCATCCCGTGCCGCATCGGGATGGGAGCCAGGCAGACGAACGAAAACCAGGCAGGCTCGGGCAGGATCCCTTCGGTCAGCTCGCCCCCGACCGGGTTGGGCCGGTCAAGCACCACCACCCGGATATCCCTGCCCGAGCAGGCTTCCATCGCGAGGTACATCGTCCAGATATAGGTGTATACGCGGGTCCCTACATCCTGAAGGTCAATGACCAGGGTGTCGACTCCTTCCAGCATTTCCCCCGTAGGTTTCCGGGTATCGCCGTAAAGGCTGAATAGGGGTATCCGGTGCAGGGGATGGATGGTATGGCCCGTTTCAATCATATTGTCCTGTACTACCGATCCAAACCCGTGCTGGGGACCAAACGCTTTTACCAGCCTTTTCCCGAATAGGGTGGCCAGTTCGTCGAGCCCGCTCTCCAGCCGCGACGACACCGCGGCCGCGTGGCCGAGGTAGGCGATTTTACCCCTCAGCAGCGACTGGTGCCGGGGGGAGTTGATGAGGTTGTCGAGGCCAAAGTGGATCATGAAATTCCAAATAGCAAAAGACCAAATTCCAAATAAATTCCAAATTCCAAGGCACAAATACCAAATAAATTCCAATAATCAAATCCCAAATGACAAACGGGCTTCGTTTGAAATTTTTGAATTTGAGATTTGAAACTTATTTGTAATTTGTTTTTCTGGAATTTGGGATTTCAACCCGTTTAAGCCTACTTTTGGCACAAAATATAAACCTATGGTTACCATCGACCAGATAAAGGAGTTGGCAGAGCGCGGGCAGGCGCTGAGGAGGCATCTTTGACATCGACCGCCGACGGCTCGATCTGAAATCCGAAGAAGAGAAGACACAAGAACCCGGCTTCTGGAATAACCCCAGGGAGGCCGAGCTCCATATGAAGCATATCCGGAACCTGAAAAGCTGGATCAAGGGTTTTGATCAGGTTCAAACCAGCATTGGCGACCTGCAGGTCGTTTTTGATTTCTACAAGGAGGGAGAGGCTTCCGAGGAGGAGGCCGACCGCCAGTTTGCCGAGACGCTCCAACTGGTGGAGGAGCTGGAAACCCGCAATATGTTGCGCAAGGAGGAGGATGCGATGGGGGCGATTATGCGCATCAACTCCGGGGCAGGCGGGACCGAAAGTCTCGATTGGGCAGGAATGCTGATGCGGATGTACCTCCGGTGGGGCGAACTGAACGGGTATAAGGTCAAGGAGGTCGATTATCAGGCCGGCGACGAGGCGGGCGTCAAGTCGGTGATGCTCGAGTTCATCGGGGAGTATGCCTATGGCTATCTCAAGGCCGAGAACGGCGTGCACCGCCTGGTCAGGCTGTCACCATTCGATTCCAATAACAAGCGGCACACCACCTTCGCCTCGGTTTTCGTCTCCCCGGCCATCGACGACACCATCGAAATCGACATCAACCCATCTGATATCGAATGGGATACGTTCCGCTCAGGCGGCCACGGCGGCCAGAACGTCAACAAGGTGGAGACGGCCGTGCGCCTCAGACACCAGCCGTCAGGTATCATCATCGAGAACAGCGAAACACGAAGCCAACTCAAGAACAAGGAGAACGCGATGCGACTGCTGCGATCGCAACTCTATGAACTTGAGCTTCGTAAAAGACTGGAAGAGAAGCAGAAAGTGGAAGCCACCAAGAAAAAGATCGAGTGGGGCTCCCAGATCCGCTCCTACGTGTTGCATCCTTACAAGATGGTCAAGGACCTCCGCACCGGATACGAGACCGGAAACACCCAGGCGGTCCTCGACGGTGGGATCAACGGCTTCATCAAGGCCTTCCTGATGGAGTTCGGGAAAGACTTGTAACCCCCCCCCCCCGGTCACCGGTCACTGGTCACCGGTCACTTGTTATATTCATCCATTCTTCGTATCTTTCATCGTCCCCCAAGTATAATTCTTATCAAATGACGCGCATTAATAATGGCTTATTACGCAATTGGAATTGTGTAATCGCTTGGTTTTTATCTATTTGCGGGGTTGCGACCTCCTGTATCCGGGCCGAGTACGGAACCCCTGAGGCCAAATTCATCGTTGACGGAACCGTGGTTTCGGAGGAGACCCTCGACCCGGTTCCGGGTATCCGGGTCATAATGGGATGGGATACCGCCTTTACCGGTCCGTCTGGCAGCTACCGGGTGACGACGGTCGATTTCCCCGATCCGCAGGCTTTTAACATCGGTTTTCAAGATGTCGATGGCCCGGCGAACGGCGAATTTGACCCTCACGACACACTCATCCGCTTTGAAAACCCGGAGTTCCGCAATGGCTCCGGAAGTTGGTATGCCGGGGAGGTGGAACAGCAGGTGAACGTGAAGCTGAAACCCGGCCGATAGGGTCTCCCCATAAATCGTAAATCGTAAATCGTAAATCGTAAATCGTAAATCGTAAATGGCTCATCCGAGGTTTCTACTGCTCTTCCTCCCCCTAATCGCCTGCTCCTGCGAGAATGAGGTCGACGTGGAATCGTCCGGCGATCCGGTGCCCGTGATCTATTGCCTGCTGAACCCGGATGAGAACGTCCAGTGCGTCAGGCTCGGACGAAGCTTCCTGCCGGATCCGGCCAACCCGGGAGCACCCCCTGTAACAGACTCCACGGTCTGGAACCTTCCGGTCGAAGTGTACGTGGAAGAGTGGAACAACGGGTTTCCCGGCCGGACCATCCTCTTCGAGCCGGGCAACGCTCCGGTAAAGGACACCGGCTTTTTCCCCACCGGCAACCTGCGGATCTATTCGGCCCAATTCACCCCAAAAATCCAGACGACCTACCGCCTATACGTTCATTTCCCCGACGACGGCCGGATCATTTCGGCTTCCACCACCGTACCGGACCGGCCGCACATTTATGATCCGATGGATGTCCCCGGACGGAAAATCAACTTCCAGACGGGAACCAACTATACAATCCGGTGGCTCACGGCAAAAGGAGCGGGGATCTACCAAGGATTTTTCGACCTCTATTACGAAGAGCAGTTCGATGACGGGCTGACCGTGCACCAGATCACCTTCGACTCCGAGCCGGTGCTGAACCTGGTGTCATCGGTGGAGGATTCAAAAAAGGTCCTCAGCGGAGCCAACTTTTTCAATCAGATACTGGAAAAGGTGCCCGCCAGGGAGGGCGCCGTGAGAAGGGTGGTGAACCTCCGGTTCCGGTTCTATACCGGCGGAGAGGAGCTTGCCCTGTATGTCTCCCCCGAACTCCAGACTACCACCATCGCCAACAACCTCAACCTTTATTCTAACTTCGACAACGGCATAGGTCTCTTCTCAACCCTGCAGGTGACCTATGTCAATAACCTGCAGCTGTCGAACACGACCCTCAATGAACTGGCGCACGGCAGCAAAACCAGGCACCTGGGATTTCTTGATGCACACGGCGGAGAATAAACTATATGACAATGAAAATTTTAGAAAAGGCCTGCATTTTCGCGCTACTGGTCATCCTGGCCGGATGCAATCCCGATGATCCGGACAACCCCGATGACAATCCAAAGGAACCCGAAACCGGAACGGTGGTGTTCGACTTCCTGGTCCCGGCCCGCAACGTGCCGGCCGAAGGGGTGCACCGGATCGACCTGAGCATCGCTGAAGATGCCCAACACCTCTATCGGGGTGATTTCCTGATCTGTGCCAACGTGAGCGACCGGGTGCGGTTTTACACCTTTGACCTGATGCCCGGCGACTACTATTACCAAGCCGGCATAGCCTGCTCGTGCCTGGGCGATACCTGCTTGTGGGACGGTTTTCCGGGCGGCCGGTACGGAGCCAAATGGACGATGGGCAGGATCTCCATCGTCAAGGGGGAGCGGCTTGAAAAAGTATTGCAATTCAATAACTGACGATGAAAACGGCCGGTTGGATAGGATTTTTTGCAGGGGCCATCCTGGGTTGCTCCTGCCAGCGGGAAAAGCTTCCCGATCCCCTGCCCGGTTTGACCGTAACCGCTACGCCGTCAACCGGGAAAACCACCGATGTGTTGGTGCTGGAGGCAAAGCCACTGACCAGCCAGGCCGAAAATGATGCGTTCTATTTCCGGTGGGACTGGGACGGGGATGGACTGTGGGATACGAAATACAGTACCGGTACAAAGATAGAGCACCGGTACTTGCAAACCGGAGAATATCTGGCCAGGGTGGAAATGGCAGACGGCCGGAAACAGGTACGCTCCGATTCCATCCTGATCACCATCACACAAGGCTACTCCAAGCCACGCGCTTACTTTACCGTTACGCCCGAAACCGGCAACTACCTGACCCGCTTCGTGTTCGACGCCTCGCTGACGCGCGATGACGAAGACTCGCTCGATCAGCTCCAGTTCAGGTGGGATTACGAAGGCAAGGGGTTTGGCGGTTATAACTTTTCGTCAAGTCCGATAGGAGAGACAAAATATTCAAAAACAGGGGTTTATAACCCTAAGCTCGAGGTCAGGGACCCTTCCGGCCTGGTAGCCACCTACACCCGGGAATTACGCGTAACCGCCGAGGATACCCTGATCAAGGCCGATTTTACGGTCTCCAAAGAGCTGATCCGCATAAACGACACGATCATCCTCGATGCTTCGGCATCCGTGTATACCCCGGACCCCCGACACCCCTTGCAATTCAGCTGGCTGCTGCCCAACCGGGTTGAATGGACCGATCCCTCGGCCGATCCGGTCAGGGTTTTCATCGTCAGTGAGCGGGGAGTGAACCGGATCCAGCTTAAGGTGACCGACGTGACGACCTCCCTTCATAACATTCGGATAAAGGAAATCATCGCCGGGGATGAGAATCGCCCTCCGGTTGCGCGTATCCAGGTGGGCTCGGCTAATGGAAACATCCTGACCCAGTTCTTCTTCGATTCCTGGCATAGTACCGATGACCATCAGATGCCTTCGGAGCTCGAGGTGCGCTGGGATTTTGACGGGGATGGCAATTGGGATACCCAGTACAGCACCGAAAAGACCATCTATTACCAGTACAGCCGCCCGGGGGAATACAATGCCAGGCTCCAGGTGAGGGATCGGTCGATGCTCACGGGGATCGATTCAAAAATGATCTACGTATCGGCCAATGCCAATCCAACCGGGTACTTCCGCGATTCACGGGACGACCAGTTTTACGGAACGGTTACGATCGGCGGCCAGACCTGGATGTCACAAAACCTGAATTATACCATCCAACAGAAGCAGAAAGAGGGCATGTATCAGTGGCTTTGCCTCAATGAGCAGGCCCCCTGGTGCGAAAAGGCGGGAAAGATGTACCGGATCGGAGCGGTAATCGAAAACCGTGCGGACCAGGAATTTACTGCCATCTGTCCTACCGGCTGGCGCCTGCCCTCCCGTGAGGATTGGGAGCTCCTGTTTTCCAGCATCGGCGGAGAGAGCGGCATCAGGGAGCTGCGCCACGGAGGACGCTATGATTTCAATGGCCAGGATTTGGGATACGCCGACTGGAAGTTCTTTACGGTAGCTGGCATTATCAAGGATACCCTCTATTTTTTCGAGCAGACCTTCAACTCAATGCACTACTTCTCCACCACCGAGCCGTTCGATCCAACGGGAACCCGGACCGATATCTGGATGTGGTCGGTTGACCGGTACACTGGCGAGACATGGACCGGATTCAATGACACCCGCTACTATATGCCCGTGCGTTGCATCAAAGAGAATTGATAAGAGTAACCAAATGAGCTCCAAATCTTTAGTCTTTTTTCTTTGTCTCTTTGTTCTTGGCTTGCTTACCGGCTGCAACCCCGCCGGCCTCCATCCCGACGACGACAATACCCCGCCGAAAGCCCGGTTCAGGATCGTTCCAAACCGCGGCGATACCACGATGGTGTTCGTCCTGAACGGCCAGGCGAGTACCGACCGGGAGGATATCAACCTCTTCCTGGAGTTCCGGTGGGATCTGGATGGTGATGGAGCCTGGGATACTGAGTTTGAAGATTATCCTTACCTGATCGCCCGCTTCCCTGATCCCGGCATTCACCTGGTCGTAATGGAGGTTCGTGACCGGTACGGGCTCACGGCGACAGCTGAGGCGACCGTGACCACCTGGGGGATCAACAACGACACTTCCCACCTCATCGACCCAAGGGATGGCCAGTGGTATAAGACGGTCAGAATCAAAGGGATGTGGTGGATGGCCGAGAACCTGAATATCGGCTTGATGATCCAGGATCCCCAGCTCCCGGCCGACAACGGGATCTACGAGAAATATTGCTATTTGAACGACCCCTCAGCCTGGAGGGCTGATGGAGGCTATCTGACCTATTACGACTGGGATGAGGTGATGGACTGGGATACCCTCTCCACCCAGGGACTCTGTCCGCCGGGGTGGAGAATCCCAACCCGGACCGATTGGGACAGCCTATTGACTCCCTTTGGCGGCAAGGGACTGGTCTCCCATTTTGCCGAGGGGGGATTCTCGCGGCTCAACCTCACCCGGATCGGGATCCACGAGTTGACCAAGCCCTGGGAAACAATCGACGACTATCCGGTATCGGCCTACTGGATGTACTGGACCCGGGAATACACCAAGGAACCTTATCGCAGAGGCTACCGTCCGTGTCCTTTCGTCCGCAGCTCCCGTTATTTCTACCGCGGCAATAACAACGATGCCCAGATCCGGTTTGTCAACGATTCGATCCGGACCTATGGTGGGGCCGTACCGGTTAGGTGCGTGAAGGAGGACAGCGG
>JAWOHI010000074.1:0-2670 GCA_046485255.1 Bacteroidales bacterium | reverse complement strand
CTTTCCAGTAGGTGTAGAAAGCCTTCTGCGTTTCGTAAAAATTGACCGACTGGTCGAGCATCATCTGACCGTAATAAGGATAGGAGGCATAATCCCTCTCCGTCAGGTTCCGGTAATCCTGCGCGCGGAGCCCCGCACTCGTCAGGATCAGAAAAGCAATTAAGATTAAACGTTTTTTCATCGAATAAGGGTTAACAGTTCAAACACAAAATACCAAGGTGTGCAAAATACGCTTTTTGGCTAAAAATACCGCTGTTTTGGGACAAGAATCGGCTGGGTGGTTCACCCCGGTACCACCCCTTAATATCATGAAACAATACGCCATTGGTGCCCTGGAAAAGAGAACCCCCTGTTATCGATTGATTAACAGGGGGTTCTCTTGATCTTTGTAGCTCCAACTGGACTCGAACCAGTATCTACAGTTCCGGAAACTGTCATTCTATCCCTTGAACTATGGAGCCGTGTGCCCTCGTAGCCTCACCAGGACTCGAACCTGGATTTAAAGTTTAGGAAACTTCCGTTCTATCCCTTGAACTATGAGGCCGACGTTTCAGGGTGCAAAGGTAGGTAAAAATGTGATTCGTTCAAATGGGTACCCGATCAGGAGAAGAGTGCGGTTAAAACAGGCAGTGACTTCACCTCTCCGAACCCTTCGAGGTGAAACCGGTAGTAGTTTAGAAGGGCTTCCAGGAGTTCGTTCCGCTGGGTGCGGTTGAGCCGGATCCCTGCGAGGCGGGCGGGCGGACTCTGCATAAACTCCTGAAGCAGGGATCCGTTCTCGGGCGAAAAGGAGAGCCCGGCGGTGGGCTTGTCGGGCTGGAAGGTGCCCGATTCCAGGTTGAACCAGAGGGAAGGTTCTCCACTGGCTTCCCCCGGATAAAAACCAAGGTATCGGGTGAGCTGTACCAGGAAATAGAGGTGGAAATTGGCCACTCCCTCTTCCGCCAGGTCGAGCAGTTGCAGGTGATCGGCAATGAAATCGAATAATGGCGGGTTCGACTCCTCCTCGCGCAGCACTTTGTAGAGTATCTCGGCCAGGAACAGGGCGATGGAACTTTTAACCGGATCGGCCATCAGGTGAACGAAAGGGCGGAAATTCCTTACTTCCCTGACCTGCTGCAACTCACGACTGCTCTTGTGGTCTATGTCCAACTCGAGCAGCGTGATCGGCTGGAAAAGGGCCGGTTTGCGCTTGCCCGATCGGCTCCGGGCTCCCTGTACCAGGATCCCCAGCCTTCCCCACCGCCGGGTGTAGAGGTGGACAATCAGGCCGGTATCACCATATTTAATTTGGTGTAAGACGATTCCGGGCGTCTTTTCAATCATCTTGATTATCTGATGATCAGGATCTTGGCTACCTGCTTGCTGGAACCCGTCGGTGTGGAGGCCAGCACGAGGTACACCCCGCTGGCTACTGCGGCGCCGGATTGGTGGCGGCCATTCCAGATCGCCTGACCGCCGGTGCTCTCCACCTCGCTGACCAGGTTGCCGGCCAGGTCGGTGATCTTGACAATCGAACCGGTGGGAACGCCCCTGACGGTGATCGGTCCGTCGTAGCCAGGCCTCACCGGGTTGGGGAAAGCATAAGCCTCACCGGTGAAGAGGTCCTCCCGGGTGGCGGTTCCGCGGTAGGAGATCACCCCGGCTTCGGTCCCGAAGAAGACTTCGCCCGTCCGGTGGTCGATGGCAATGGAGATGATCTCGTTGGAGAGGAGGGGAGAGTTCTGCACGTTGAACGACTGGATCAGCCGGGTGCCATCCGGGTTGGTGAGGAAAACGCCGGAGTTGCGCGTGCCGAACCATTTCCGGTTGGCCCCGTCGACGGCGATGGCCGTGATGATCTCCGTGGCGAGCAGTCCGTGGTACTGGTTATCGCCCTGATCCACGCCTGGCTGGGTGGCATAGAAGTCGTAATCGGAGAAAACCAGGGAGGGATTATAGTAAACAACCACCCCGTTGCTGGTGCCGAGCCAGAGCTTGTTGTCGAGGTCGACGGCCATCGAGTAGATGTCGTTGATGATTCGTGTGCTCGGGAAGACCACCCTGACCGACACCTTGGCCACCTGGTCGTCGGAGGTGTCGTCGAGATCCCTGCCGTTGTCGAACACAAAGAGGCCGTTGCCTTTGGGCAGCTGCACCCACTTGAGGTCGCCGCGGGTGATGACCATCTGCCCCGTGAAGGCATCTCCCAGGTACTGCCCATAGGGGAAGCTTTGCCAGGTTCCGTCGGCTTTACGGACGGAGATGGGGGATGGGACACTGGAATTGGTTACCCACAGGTTGTTTTTCGAATCGAAAGCCACCCCCCCTATCCGGATATAGGGATGCCCCGGGAAAACGCTGGTGAGGGCTCCGCCGGTGTTGGTATCATCGTGGAGACCCACATAGCGGCCATCCTTGAACTCCACGACACCGTAACCCCAGGTGGCCCCGTAGAGGTGTCCGGGATCCTTCGGGTCGACGGCCAGCCGGATGATGTCGCGCACCGGCCCCATTTCCGGGGTATTGAGGGGGTTGAGCGACTGCCAGGAACCATCGATCCTGGCGGAAACTCCGCTGATGTTCCAGATATTGTTCCAGGAGGCATCGTAGCCCCCGGATGCGATCCAGAGATCATCCCCCGCAACCACCAGGTCGAAGGTCTTGTGGTCCCAGGGCCCTGGAGGCCTT
>JAWOHI010000379.1:0-12359 GCA_046485255.1 Bacteroidales bacterium | reverse complement strand
TCCCTTGGACTTCCGGTGATCTTGGGACTACCGGATCAGCATAACCGAAGAGATGATCGACCGGCAGGTCGAGGATTATGCGCGCCGCTTCGGTTCGGTCGAGCAATCCGAAGAAGTATCCGCCGAGGATATGGTCAGGGGCGACCTGTGCCAGGTGACTGGAGATGAGGAGCAGGACTGCGGCCACGATCACGATCACGATCACGACCACGGCGGCGCCATCCACGCCCACGGGGCTATGATCCACGTGAAGTCGATCGCCGACGACGTTATCCGGAACCTGTTCCTGGGCAGAAAGGTTAACGATACCGTGGTGTTCAACCCCAACATCGCCTTCCCGAGCGAAACCGACCGCGCCACCCTGCTGCGCGTGGACCGGGAGCAGCTCTCAGCCATTGATTCGGATTTCAGCTTCACCATCCAAACCATCTCCAGCTTCAAGCCGGCCGAAATCGACCAGGAACTGTTCGACAAGTGCTACGGCCCCGAAGCCGCCGACTCGGTCGAAAGCTTCCGGAACCTGATCCGGGAAGAGCTGCAAAGCCGGTTCAGCAGTGAAGCGCACTATCGGTTCCACCTCGACCTGAAAGAGCGGTTGATGAAGAAAATTGAAGTACCCCTGCCCGAAGAGTTTCTTAAAAGATGGATGCTGGCCTCTTCCAAGGACCAGAAACTCTCCCGTGAGCAGCTTGACAGCGAGTTTCCCTCCTTCGCCCAGGACCTTAAATGGCGGATGATCAAGAATGCCGTCGTGGAGGAACAGAAGCTGGAAGCCACGACAGAGGAGCTGAGGGAACAGGCTTTCAGGGCCGCCCGCTCGAGGTACCAGCAGTACGGGCTTTATGACGTACCGTTCGACCAGGTGATCCGCCTTGCCGATGCCCTGTTGCAGAATGAGGATGAAAAGCGGGGATTAAGTGACCTGGTGCTGGAAGGAAAAGTGGTCAACCACCTCAAGACCCTCGTTAAACTTGAAGAAAAAGAGATCAGTGCCGAAGATTTTTATAAATTGTTCCAATAATTCAAAACCTTCCGGTGATGAAACATAAAAACGAATTCGGGAAATACGCAACCGGCCATCTGGGGATCAGCAGCCTGAACCTGGATCGGTACCAGTCGCTCTATAATTATTATGTCTCCCCCACCATCATCGAGGAGAGGCAGCTCAACGTGGCCTCAATGGATATCTTCTCCCGCCTGATGATGGACCGGATTATCTTCCTCGGTACGCCGATCGATGATGACGTGGCCAATATCATCCAGGGCCAGCTCCTCTTCCTGGAGTCGGTCGACCCGGGCAAGGACATCACCATCTACTTCAACACCCCTGGCGGAATGGTCCATTCCGGCCTCGGAATTTATGACACGATGCAGTATATCCGTCCCGATGTAACCTGCATCTGCACCGGTATGGCCGCCTCGATGGGTGCCGTGCTCCTGGCCGGTGGAACCAAGGGGAAACGATCGGCCCTGCAACATTCGCGAATGATGATCCACCAGCCCCTCGGTGGAGCCTCCGGCCAGGCTGCAGATATTGAAATTCAAGTCAGGGAGCTCCAGAAACTGAAAAGGGAGCTCTACGAAATCCTGGCCATCCACACAGGCAATTCCTACGAAAAGATCGAAAGGGACTCCGACCGGAATTTCTGGATGACCGCCCAGGAAGCCAAAGAGTACGGGATGATCGACGAGGTCCTTGTCCGCGCGGCCAAAACACCGAAATAGATGGCAAAGAAAGAGTCGTTCACCGACAAGTGTTCTTTTTGCGGAAGGAATAAGCAGGATGTCAACCTGTTAATTGCAGGGGTATCCGGCCATATCTGCGATTTTTGCATCGACCAGGCCTACACGATCATCCAGGAGGAGATGCGGACGCAGAAACCGTTCGACCCGGGTGCGGCAGCCTTGAAAACACCCGTTGAAATAAAAAATTTCCTCGATCAGTACGTCATTGGCCAGGACGAGGCAAAAAAGGTCCTCTCCGTGGCCGTGTACAACCATTACAAAAGGCTCAGCCGGCAGGACACCGGTAACGAGGTCGAGATTGAGAAGTCAAACATCATCCTGGTGGGCGAAACCGGTACCGGTAAAACATTGCTGGCCAAAACAATAGCCAAACTCCTCCACGTGCCGTTCACCATCGTTGATGCCACGGTCCTGACGGAGGCCGGTTATGTGGGTGAAGATATTGAGAGCCTCCTGACCCGCCTGCTCCAGGTGGCCGATTACGACGTGAAGGCTGCCGAGCGGGGGATCGTATTTATCGACGAGATCGACAAGATCGCACGCAAAAGCGACAACCCCTCGATCACGCGTGACGTCTCCGGCGAAGGCGTGCAACAGGGACTGCTCAAACTGCTGGAGGGTTCGGTGGTCAACGTGCCTCCGCAGGGCGGACGCAAGCACCCCGAACAGAAAATGATCCCGGTGGATACCCGGAATATCCTCTTCATCGCCGGGGGTGCTTTCGACGGTATTGAAAGAAAGATCGCCAGCCGTCTCAACACCACGGTGGTAGGCTACGGAGCCCAACGGTCAGCCGATCAGGTCGACCGGACCAACCTGATCCAGTATGTCGCTCCGCAAGACTTGAAAGCTTTCGGGATGATCCCGGAGATCGTCGGGAGGCTGCCGGTGATTGCCCACCTCGACCGGCTCAGCCGGGAGGCGCTCAGGCAGATCCTCACCGAACCGAAGAATTCAATCATCAAACAGTACACCGCACTGTTCCAGATGGATGGCATCAATCTGGCGTTCGACCCGGATGCGATGGAGTACATCGTCGACCTGGCGATCGAGTTCAAGCTGGGTGCCAGGGGACTCCGTTCGATCTGTGAAGCCATAATGATGGACATCATGTTCGAAACCCCTTCGAAAAAAACCGCTGGGGTGAGGATTACCAAGAAACTGGCGGAAGAACAGCTCTCCAAGTTCAACGCAGGGAGGCTTAAGGCTTCCTGATCAGCGCCGCTCGAAAATCAGAAAGGAATAAGGAGGCTCTCCTTCCGGGTGATCCTCCCGGAACGCCTCCGTCCAGTCGGATTCCGGGATCTCCGGAAACCAGGTGTCGGCCTCGTAATCACGATGTATACGGGTGAGGTACACCTTCTGCGCCCAAGGCAGGAACTGACGGTATATCATCCCGCCGCCGATGATGAAGTTCTCCTTCCCAGGATCCATCAGGCTGATGGCCTCCTCGATAGAGCCGGCACACAGGCACCCCTCGAAGCAGTCGCCGGGATTGTCCGAAAGAACAATGTTGATCCTCCCGGGCAGGGGCCTGACCGGCAGGGATTCCCAGGTGCGCTTGCCCATCACGACCGTATGGCCGGTAGTCTGCTTCTTAAACCACCTGAAATCCTCCGGGATATGCCACAACAAGTTGTTTCCCAAACCAATAGCTCCATTGGATGCCACGGCTGCAATCAGGGAGACCGGGACTGTTCCCGATTGTTTCTGCTTTTCGGTCATACGGATATCTCGGCTTTTATGTGTGGATGGGGATCATATCCGGAGAGGGTAAAATCCTCGAACTCAAAGTCCAGGACCCTCGTTTTAGCTGGGTTCAGTATCATTTCGGGCAGCGGCCTGGGCTCCCTGGCCAACTGCAGCCGTGCCTGGTCGAGGTGGTTCAGGTAAAGGTGCGCGTCGCCCAACGTGTGAATGAACTCATAAGGCCGCAGGCCCGTCTCCCGGGCCACCATCATCAGCAGGAGGCTATAGGAGGCGATATTGAACGGGACGCCCAGAAAAATGTCGGCACTGCGCTGGTACAGCTGGCAGGAGAGCTTGCCTTTGGCCACGTAAAACTGGAACAGGATGTGGCAGGGCGGCAGGTTCATCCGGTCGAGGTCGGCCACGTTCCAGGCGCTCACGATGTGCCGCCTCGAATCCGGTCTTTCCCGGATCGAGCGGATCACCCCTGTGATCTGGTCGATGGAACCGCCATCATAAGCGGGCCACGAACGCCATTGATAACCATAGATATGGCCCAGTTCCCCGTCGGGATCGGCCCACTCGTTCCAGATGGAGACCCCCCGGTCGGTCAGGTAACGGGTGTTGGTATCGCCGCGCAGGAACCACACCAGTTCGTGAATGATTGATTTGAGATGGAGCTTCTTGGTGGTCACCACCGGAAACCCCTCCTCCAGGTTGAACCGCATCTGATGCCCGAACACGCTGATGGTCCCTGTGCCGGTACGATCCTCCTTTCTGATCCCTTTTTCAAGGGTATGATTCAACAGATCAAGATATTGCTTCATCAGTTTCTCTTCCCGTTAACCGAGGATCATCCCCACCACGGTGGCCGACAGCATCGAGGCCATCATCCCGCCGAGCAGGGCGCGCATCCCGAACTGCGTGAGCCACAGCCTTTTGCCCGGAGCAAGGGCTCCGATGCCTCCGATCTGGATCCCCACGGAGGCGAAATTGGCGAATCCGCACAACATATAGGTAGCCATTATGATGGACTTATCCTCAAAGAAGGCCCCGGCCTCCTTGAGGGCACTCAGGCTGGCATATCCGACAAACTCACTGGCGATGAGCTTTTCCCCGGCGAGTTGCCCCACCAGGGCCATATCCTGCGGGCAGACCCCCATTGCCCACATCAGTGGAGAGAAAAGGTACCCCAGCAGGAATTGCAGGCTGAGCCCGGCGTACCGACCGTTGGAGATCTCCGCCACCAAGGGGTTAAGGTGGGTCCATTGTCCCACTTTCAGGAAGACGAAGTTGACCAGGGCGATCAGGGCGAAGAAGACCAGCAGCATAGCGGCCACGTTGACGGCCAGCTTGAGCCCGTCGGTAGTACCCCGTGCGATGGCATCCAGTACGTTGCTGCCTATCGTCTCTCTCGAAACCTGCACCTTGCCCTCCACCGCTTCGGTCTGGGGATAGAGGACCTTCGCGATCACCACGGCTCCGGGAGCGGCCATCACGGAAGCCGCAAGGAGATGCTTGGCAAAGAGAAGGCGCTGCTCCGGGTCGCTGCCCCCGAGAAAACCGATATACATCGCCAGCACCCCTCCGGCTACCGTGGCCATTCCCGCGATCATCACGAGCAGGATTTCCGACTTGTTCATTTTCTCCAGGTAAGCCTTGATCATAAAGGGGGCCTCCGTTTGTCCGAGGAAGATATTTCCTGCAGCCACCAAGCTCTCCGCGCCCGAGAGGTGGAGGGCCTTCCCAAGGAGCCAGGCCAGTACCCCAACCACCTTCTGGATGATCCCGTAATAAAAAAGGATACTGGCCAGAGCCGAGAAGAATATGATGGTCGGCAGGATCTGGAAGGCAAAGATGGCCCCGAAGGAATCCGTGTCCACCAGCGAACCAAAAAGGAACTGGGCACCAACCTGGGAGAAATCGAGCACCTTGACAAACATTTTACCGACAAACTCAAAAAAGAATTGGACCGGCCTGACCATTAGCACCCCGATTGCCAGCAACAGCTGCAGGCCCAGACCGATGCCCACCAGCCGCCAGGAGACCGCCTTGCGATTGGCGCTGAAAAGCCAGGCGATAAAAATCAGCACGGCCAAACCGAAAAACCCTCTCAGCAGGTTAATCGCCTTGATCTGGGTAACCTCCCTCACCTCCCTCTTCAAGAGGCTGTTGTTGAGTGAGTTCTTTAGAACGGCCGTATCCGGGATCGTCTCCTGAACAACCGCCGTGTCGGGAACCGGTAAGGTATCAGGGCCTTGCTGGGCCCTGGCTATAAAGGCCCCAAAAAAGATCACTGCAGCGAACGCGAGCAGGACAAACCAGATTTTTCTCATAAAGACGGATTAAGCTTTTTTTTGCCTCCTTTTCAGTTCATCCCGGATTTCGGAAGCTGCTTCGTAGTCCTCGTTGGCAACGGCCTCCTCCAGCAGCTTGCTGAGCTCCTCCAATGATTTGGATCTCAGCCCGGGCGCCTCGATCAGGGCTTCGGACTCATCCTCAGGTTCGACCGCCTCGGCCTTCTCTTCGAGGATGATCCCCGCCTGGTCCAGAATCTCGGGAGTGGTGTAAATGGGACACTTGAACCGGAGGGCCAGTGCAACGGCATCGGAGGTGCGGGAATCAATGCGGGCCATCTCCTTACCGCTGAAAAACAGCAGCTCAGAATAGAAGATCCCCTCCTTCAGCTTGTTGATGAAAACCTCTTTGAGCTCAATATTAAAAGCCGTCGAAAAACTCCTGAACAGATCGTGAGTCAAGGGCCTCGGCGGCTGAAGATCCTCCAAATGCAAGGCAATGGCCTGCGCCTCAAAGGCCCCGATCATGATCGGGATCCTTCTCCTGCCCTTCTCTTCGGCCAGCACCAGGGCATAGCTTCCAGTCTGCGTCTGACTGTAAGTGAGGCCGATAACCCGAAGCTTGACTTTGGTTGCCATTTATCCGGTTTTCGGGTAAAATTATCAATTAATTATAGATAGGGAGGCTTTGTTTAATAAGAATATGTTTTTACCTTTGCAGACCCAAATGATATTGAGTAATTAGAATTTAGTCATGTACGCAATCGTAGATATCGCCGGTCAGCAATTCAAGGTTGAGAAAAACCAGAAGGTTTACGTGCACCGCCTGGATGCCGAAGAAGGAACCGATTTTGAGCTGGACCAAGTCCTGCTGGTGGATAACGGAGGAGAAGTGAATGTTGGCAATCCGGTCGTGAGTGGAGCCAAAGTATCCGCGAAAGTACTCAGCCACCTGAAGGGTGACAAGGTGCTGGTTTTCAAGAAAAAGAGGAGAAAAGGCTACCAGAAGCTGAACGGGCACCGTCAGTACCTGACGCAGATCCAGATTCAGGATATTATTCTCGGATAAAAATAATTTCAGGCAATGGCACACAAGAAAGGAATGGGTAGCTCCCGGAACGGCCGGGAATCAGAAAGCAAGAGATTGGGAGTCAAGATATTCGGCGGGCAGGTTGCCAAAGCCGGCAATATTCTGATCCGCCAGCGCGGCACCCGTCACCATCCGGGCAAAAACGTTGGGATCGGCAAGGACCATACCCTGTTTGCCCTGGTCGACGGCACCGTCACCTTCGCTCGTAAAAAGAACGACCGCTCGTACGTTTCGGTAATCCCGGAATCAAACGAATAGGAGCAGGCGCTCCGATCAGGAATCTCCTGAATTATCCCGTTAGCGGCATAGTTCAGGAGATTTCTTATTTTTATCCCCTGGCAAACTACCACTAGGCACAACCAGAACATGCTGACAATTAAACTTATCCAGGAACAGACCGACTTTGTTGCCGAGCGATTGAGAATCAAGAACTTTGAAGCATCCTCCCTCCTGAGTGAGATCCTCCGCCTCGACGAGCAGCGGCGAAACATCCAGTCACGGATGGATAACCAGCTGGCAGAGCTCAACAACCTGTCCAGGCTGATCGGTCAACTGTACCGCGAAGGGAAAGCCGCAGAGGCCGAGGCCGCCAAGGAGAAGACAGCCGATTTCAAGGAGCAGGGACGGGAGCTGAAGGAACAGCTGACCCAGGCGGAAGAGCAGATCCAGGAGCTCCTCGTGCAGCTGCCCAACCTGCCGCACGAACTGGTCCCCCCGGGGAAAACCCCTGACGACAACCAGGTGATCCGCTCGGGAGGCGTCATCCCCCCACCCGATGCCAACCGCAAGCCGCATTGGGACCTCCTGGCAGCGTCCAGGCTGATCGATTTCGAGCTGGGGAATAAACTGACAGGTGCCGGGTTCCCGGTCTATAAGAAAGAGGCTGCCAGGCTGCAGCGGGCCCTGATCAATTTCTTCCTCGAACAGGGCAACCAGGCCGGCTATACCGAAGTGCAACCCCCCATAATGGTCAACGAAGAGTCCGCATACGGCACCGGGCAGCTTCCCGACAAGGAGGGGCAGATGTACCGGGCCGAAGCGGATGGCCTCTACCTGATCCCAACCGCCGAGGTGCCCGTCACCAATATTTTCAGGGATGAGATCCTGGATGCCTCCGACCTGCCCATTCGCTATATGGCCTACACCCCCTGCTTCCGCCGGGAGGCGGGCTCCTGGGGCAGCCACGTCCGCGGCCTGAACCGGCTGCATCAGTTCGACAAGGTGGAGATCGTACAGGTGAGGCACCCCGACAACTCCTATGAGGGTCTCGATGAAATGGTCGGATACGTCGAATCCCTCGTCAAAATGCTGGAACTGCCCTACCGGATCATCCGGCTCTGCGGCGGCGATATGAGCTTCACCTCAGCCATGACTTACGATTTTGAGGTCTGGGCCGCCGGCCAGGGCCGCTGGCTGGAGGTCTCCTCCGTCTCCAATTTCGCCTCCTTCCAGGCCAACAGACTTAAACTCAGGTTTAAAGAAAAAGGCGAAAAGAGAACCACCCTGGCCCACACACTCAACGGAAGCGCCCTGGCCCTGCCCCGCATCGTGGCAGCCCTGCTGGAAAACAACCAGGCCGGCCACGAAATCCTCATCCCGGAAATTCTTCATCCTTTTACCGGCTTCGACCGGATCAGGTTATGAGGAAAGTAGCTGCCAGCCTCCTCCTGATCCTGATCCCGGTCATCCTGATCGCCCAGGACAACCGGTCGCGCCTCTCATTTGACTATTTCCAGTCGGGGGAATATGAGAAAGCCGCCCCGATCTTCCTTAAACTGTATGAGGAGAACAAAGTCCGGACTTACCTCGACTACTATGTCCGCTGCCTGGTCGAACTTAAGGATTACGATAACGCCGTCAACGCCCTCCGCAAAGCCATGCGCCAAACCAATGACCAGACACTGAACGTGATCCTTGGTTATGTCTATGAACAGTCGGGCGACTACAGGCGGTCGGAGGCAGCCTATAACGACCCTTTCAAGAATTTTCCCTCCACGGCTCAGGGGATCATCAGCCTGGCCAACAGCTACCTGACCTATGCCAAATATGAGCTGGCCCAGGCCGCCTATGCGCTCGGCCGGAAATCATTGGCCAACCCGGATGAATTCAGGATGGAGCTGGCCGGGGTCTTCTACGCCCAGCGCCGATACCCCGAAATGCTGGAGGAGTATTTTGCCCTCCTGCTCAACCAGCCACAATTCCTTCCAACCGTCCTCGCTTACATCGATAACGCCCTAACCCGCGACATTGATGGCAACCTGCTGCAACTCGTCAAGGACAAAACGATTTCCTCTATTCAGCAACTACCTGGAATACAGGTATATTATGAAATTCTGGTGTGGGTACTGACCGCCGAGAAACAGTTTGCGGAGGCGATGGAGCACTCCATCGCGATCGACCGTCGCGGAGGACAGTATGACGACAAGATCTTATCGCTGGCCAGGACCGCAGTGGAGGGTGGCGATCTCGACCCGGCCATCGAAGGGTACAGTTATCTGGTACAAAAAGGGGTCACCGAACCGGCCACGCTTGGGCAGGTCAGGAACATCCCCTCCCCGCGCATTTACCAGGCAGCCAAAGTGGAGCACCTGCTGACATCCTCGCTCAAGCTCTCCAGAACCACCGGTACGACGCCACAGGAGTGGCAAAACCTGGTATCCCGGATGAAAGTGGTTGGGGATGAGCTGGCTACCGAGTTCAACCTGACCCAGAACCTCGTTCCCGAGATCGCCCGGATCCAGGCCTATCGCCTGCAAGAGCACGAAGAGGCCCTCCAAACCATTGAAAAAGCACTGGCCATCAAGGGAACCCCACCACCCACCCGGAGCCGTTTCCTGATGGAGAAAGGCGACATACTCCTCGCCACTGGCGACCCGTGGGAGGCCACCTTCGTGTTCTCGATGGTCGATATGGAAAACCCGGACAACCCCACCGGATCGGAGGCTAAGCTAAGAAAAGCCCAATTATCCTGGTTCACGGGCAACTTCAGGTGGGCCCTTGCTCAGCTGGATGTCCTCAAGGGCAGTACCTCCAGACCGATAGCCAACGATGCGATGGAACTATCAGTCCTGATCCGGGACAACATCTCTGGAACCGATTCGCTCGAATCCGTCCTCCGATCGCTTGCAGAAGTCGATTACCTGATCTTCAGGAAGCAGCCAGCCCAGGCACTGGTTCTCATCGATTCTCTCATCAACCTCTTCCCTGACGAAGCAGTCACGGATGACTGCCTCTTCAAAAAAGCACGCATTTACACCGAAATGGGCCGTCAAGACCTCGCCCTGCCGGTCTTTACCCGGATTGCTGATGAATACCGGTATGATTTCTGGGGACATAAGGCCATTTACGAGCTCGGCTGCCTGTATCAGGATGCGTATCACAATCCGGTCAAGGCCTTGGAATACTTCGAAATCCTTATTCGCGAGTTTCCAAACAGTTTCCATTTCGTCGATGCCCGCGACCGGTTGCGGGCACTGAGGGATGCCGGAATCCGATCGGAACCCGACACGCAACCCTGATCCAATGAAGCAAAGGAACGTCATTCTCCTGGCCCTTGCCGCCATCCTGCTCTGGTCGACAGCCGGGACTGCCTTTAAACTGGCGCTCAAGGGGATGGACTTCCTGCAATTACTGTTCGTGGCCTCAACAGTGGCCTGGATCGTCCTGCTGGGGATCGTTTTGGCCAGGCGCCAGGCCGCTCTTCTCTTCAAAAATGCCCGTCGCGGACTCCCCAGGTCGATGTTGCTCGGTTTCCTGAATCCCTTTCTCTACTACCTGATCCTCCTGAAAGCCTATAGCCTCCTTCCGGCACAGATTGCCCAACCATTGAACTATACCTGGCCGGTGGTTCTGGTTCTCCTTTCGGTGCCTTTTTTAAAACACCGGCTCAGGTGGATCGAGCTATTTGCCATCCTGGTCAGTTTTGCCGGCGTGGTCCTGATCAGCTCACAAGGGGAAAATATTCTCAAAACCCCAATCAATGAACCCTTTGGGGTTTTTCTTGCAGTCGTGAGCTCAGTAGTCTGGGCTTCCTACTGGATCCTGAATGTGAAGGATGAGCGGCCAGAGCTCATCAAGCTCACGCTCAACTTCTTCTTTGGAAGCCTGTTTTCGGGGATCCTCCTGTTCTCGGTTTCCTCTCTGCCTTCTTTTTCCATCTCGCTGATCCCGGCCTTTTATGTTGGCCTCACCGAGATGGCCATTGCCTTCGCCTGTTGGCTCACTGCACTGGAAAACAGTCCTTTAAGCAATGTACGCATCAGCAATCTGGTATATATTTCACCATTTCTTGCCCTCCTGTTCATCCATTTGATCCTTGGTGAGCAGATCTATTGGACCACCCCTGCCGGCTTGGTGCTGATCGTCGCCGGTATCCTGGTCCAGCAACTGTTGCCTGCCAAAACTCCCACTAATGGAACCTAAAAAGATCATCCTCGGCATAGACCCGGGAACGGTCATTCTCGGTTACGGACTGATCGACATCTCCGGGAAACAGCCTGCCCTGGTCACGATGGGGGTCCTGCGGCTGTCGCGGGTGGGTGATCCACTCGGGCGCCTGGGAACGATCTTTGAAAAGGTATCGAGCCTGATCGACGAACACCAGCCTGTTGCCGTCGCCATCGAGGCCCCTTTCTACGGGAAGAACATCCAATCGATGCTCAAGCTCGGCCGGGCGCAGGGGGTTGCTCTCGCTGCCGCAATCACCAAGGGCCTGGCCGTACACGAATATGCACCGCGTAAAATCAAGCAGTCCATTACCGGCAACGGCAATGCCTCAAAGGAGCAGGTATCGGTTATGGTTCAACAAATCCTCAAACACAAGGAAGGCAATGATCTGCTTGATGCAACGGATGCCGTGGCAGTAGCTTTGTGCCATTATTTCCAGTCGCCTGCAACGGCGGCTTCCCCGGGGCCCAGGAACTGGGAGGAGTTTATCCGCAAAAACCCCGGCCGGGTCCGTTAAAGGGCGGACCGGATCTTGTCCGCGATCGCCCTGAATTCATCATCGCTCAGGCGCAGTTTCGGCTTTCTAAAGTCGATGTCGTACAACCCGTTGATAGGCACCAGATGAACGTGAGCGTGAGGCACTTCAAGGCCAATCACGGCCACTCCGATACGCTCGCACGGAATCACTTTATCGATGGCAAGGGCAACCTTTCTGGCAAAGGCCATCAACCCGGCCAGTTCCTCATCGGAGAGGTCGAAAATGTAATCGACCTCTCGTTTCGGAATGACCAGGGTGTGACCTTCCATTAGGGGATTGATGTCAAGAAAAGCCAGGTATTGGCTCTCCTCGGCGATCTTGTAGCAAGGGATTTCCCCACTTACGATCCTTGAAAAGATACTGGCCATAAGAATTCTATTTAATTAGACTACAAGCTGTTAAGGTCTTGAGGCCTCAATGCTCCAAACCATTTCACCACCTTCTCCCCGATACCCGGGGCGTTGACGTGAACGATGTAAGCCCCGCTGGCGACCGGGATGCCATACTGGTTCTTCAGATCCCAATCCAGGTAGGTCTGGTCGGCATCCTTATG
>JAWOHI010000265.1:0-4456 GCA_046485255.1 Bacteroidales bacterium | reverse complement strand
TGTAGAGATTTACCATTTACCATTTACCATATATCTATGTTTGAACGATTTGGAGGAAGGACTGGCGGGATGCCCCCGGTGGTATTGAATCTTTTGATCCTGAACGTCCTGTTGTTTTTTGCTACGACGATCCTGTCACGGTCGGAGATCGACCTGGTGAAGCTGCTGGGGCTCTATCACCCGGGTTCCGACCTCTTCAGGCCTTACCAGCTGCTGTCCCATATGTTTATGCACGCCAACCTGACCCACCTGTTTTTCAATATGTTTGCCCTCTGGATGTTTGGAAGGGTGCTGGAGTCGGTCTGGGGAAGCAAGCGGTTCCTGTTCTACTATTTCGTCACCGGATTTGGTGCCGCCGCCCTTCATCTGTTTGTCAACTGGCTGAGTTTAAAGAATGTGATCCTGGATGCCAACCAGGTGATCGCTTCACCCAATCCGGAAGCTTTCGCCGCGTACCTGACCAGCCACTTTCCACAATACCTCAGCCAGCTGAGCCAGTTCATCGGGGTTTGGTCGGGGGATCCATATAACTCCGTCCTGGTCCACCAGGCAACTGAATATGCCAACGAGCTGCTCCAGATGCGCATCAGCATTCCGACGATCGGGGCCTCCGGGGCTGTTTTCGGGATCCTGCTGGCTTTCGGGATGCTTTTCCCCAACACCCGCCTGATGCTGTTGTTTCCACCGATACCTATCAAAGCCAAGTGGTTTGTCATCGGGTACGGCCTGATTGAGTTCTTCGCCGGCATATCGAACCGTTCCGGCGATAACGTCGCCCATTTCGCCCATCTGGGCGGGATGATTTTTGGGCTGATTTTGATCCTGTACTGGCGGAAGTTCAACCGAAAAAACTTCTATTAGGATGAACCCCTTTTCGGAATTCAGGAGGTTCTTCAGGCAGGGCGGCGCCCTGACCCAGCTCATCCTGATCAATATCACCGTCTTTCTCTCGTTGAAGATCCTGGGGGTTCTGTTTTTCCTTTTCCAGAGAGAAAACCTCGAACAGCTGGTCCTTCATTTCCTGGCGCTCCCGGCCGACCCATCCCGTTTGCTGACCAGGCCCTGGACCATCATCTCCTATATGTTCCTCCATTACGACCTGTTGCATATCCTATTCAACCTGCTGTGGTTGTTTTGGTTCGGCAAGATTTTCCTGGAGTACCTGAATGCCCGGAAGCTCTTTTCGGTCTATTTGTTGGGCGGGTTGACCGGCGGTCTGTTTTATGTGCTGGCTTACAACCTGTTTCCCGCTTTTTCGGAGTCGCTCCCCGTTTCGGTGGCCCTGGGGGCTTCGGCCGCCGTTCTGGCCATCGTGATGGCGATCTCGTTCTACGTTCCGGACTATACCATCCGTCTTCTGCTGATCGGGACGGTCAAGTTGAAGTACATCGCACTGGCCACCATCATCATCGACATTCTGAGCATCCGTTCCGGGAATGCTGGAGGCCACCTGGCTCACCTGGGCGGCGCCCTTTTCGGCATCGTGTACGCCTCACAGCTCAACCGGGGCCGCGACCTGGCACGCGGGTTCAACCGGCTGGCCGACAGCGTGGTCACCCTTTTCCGGCGGCGCCCCGGAATGCGGGTAAAATACAGGAAAAGCGTCCGTAACGAAACTGATTTTGAGTACAATGCACGGAAAGTAGCTGAACAGCAAGAGATTGACCGTATTCTTGACAAGATCTCGAGGGGCGGGTATGATGCCCTGACCCGGGAGGAGAAGGATACCCTGTTCCGTTCCGGCAAAAAATAACGCAACCCAGATGATCAGGAGGATACTCATCCTGCTCTATTTCCTGAGCCTGATACCGATGGCCGGGTCGATGCTCAGCCAGCACATATCGCCCGCGACCGTGTGGCCGCTGGCCTTCCTCGGACTGCTTTTCCCGGTGCTGATCGTGGTGCAGATTCTCTTCCTGGTGGCATTTTTACTGATGAAGCGAAAGGTGGTGGTGCTGCCGCTGCTGATTATCCTGGCATCCTGGCCTCAGGTCAACCACACCTTCCAGCTGGTACCGAACCGATCGGCCGGGATGGTTGAAACGGGCGGAGTGCGGGTGATGACCTACAATGTGAGGCTTTTCGACCTTTACAACTGGTCGGGGAACGAAAATGCCGCCTCAGACATCATTGACCTGATCAGGAAAAATGATCCCGACATCCTCTGTCTTCAGGAGATGCTGATCCAGGAGAAGGGCCCCTTCTCCCTTGATGGCTTGAAGGAGCAACTGGGCCAGATGCCTTACTCGCACTTTGACTTCTATGATGTTAACCCCAAAAGGCGGCACGGGCTGGCCATATTCAGCAAATACCCGATTCTCGGCACCGGCGGTGAGCACTTCTCCGGATCACGGAATATGATGACTTATGCTGACCTGTCCATCGGAACCCAGAAAGTCAGGGTATTCAACAATCATCTGGAATCTACTCATTTTGAGCGTAATGAGTTTGAATTGATCGATATGCGGGGTGCTATAGAAACCAAGATCACCCGGGAGAAGGTTAATGTGATCGTCGACCGGATGAAGCAGGCCTACCGGCGCCGGGCCAGTCAGGCCGATCTGCTGAACCGCAAGATCAATGATTCGCCCTACCCAGTCATCGTTTGCGGTGATTTCAACGATGCGCCGGTCAGTTATGCCACTTTCCAGGTCAGGCGGGGATTGCACGATGCTTTCCGGTCGGGCGGGCGGGGTATGGGTGTCACCTTTCCCGGTATGATCATCCCGTTGAGGATTGATTACATCCTTCACGACAAAGCCTTTCGTTCGGGCAGTTTCCAGACCGGCAAGGTTGGCTTCTCGGACCATCGCCCGGTTTGCTGCACGATCTACACGGCCGGTTGAGCCGGGTTCACCTGGTTGGCAAAAAGCGACAGGTCGAGGTTCCCACCGCTCAGGATGATCCCGATCTTTTTCCCTTCCCAGTGCTTTTGAGGGCCGGCCATCAGGGCCCCGAGGGGTACGGCCGAGCTGGGCTCGATCACGATCTTCATACGCTGGAGGATCAGGGTCAGGGCCTCGATGATCAGTCGCTCGGGGCAAAGCAGAATGGCGTCCACATTCTCACGGATAGCCTTGAAGGTGAGTTGGCTGAGGGAGGTCAGCAGCCCGTCGGCCATGGTTTTCGGGTGGACTGAGGGGTGGAGTTCACCCGAGTAGTAAGATTTCCAGGCGTCATTGGCCTTTTCGGGTTCACCTCCCCAGACCAGGATACCAGGTTTGACGCCCTTCGCGGCGATCGCTGTTCCGCTCAGGAGTCCGCCCCCGCCAACCGGGGCCATTATGATATCCAGGCTGGGAACCTCCCCGAGCAGTTCCAGGGCGGCGGTACCCTGACCGGCGATGATCTCGAAGCGGTCGTATGGATGGATGAAAGTGCAACCTGTCTTTTCCTGCACTTTCAACATCGTAGCCTCCCGATCCTCCAATGTCGGTTCGCAAAAAACGATTTTTGCCCCATAGCCCGCAACGGCCGCCTTCTTGATTTCCGGGGCCGTGCGGGGCATCACGATATAGGCAGGCACCCCGGCAGTAGCCGCGGCCAAGGCCAGGGCCGCGGCGTGGTTTCCGGAGGAGTGGGTTCCCACCCCCTTTTCAAGCTCAGGGGTTGTCAGCGACAGGATGGCGTTGGTCGCCCCCCGGTACTTGAATGCCCCCACCTTTTGGAAGTTCTCGCATTTGAAGAAGAACTCCGCCCCCAGGATCCGGTTGATGCTGGAGGAGGTCAATACCGGCGTCCGGTGGATGTAAGGCCGGATCCGGTTGTGGGCCGCGTGGATGTCTGCAAGTCGGGGAGGCAGGTTCATAAGGGCTTGAGGGCTTGAAGGCAGTTACTTATTCTTAACGTATTGATCGAGCCAGGTGTTCATTTCCCAGAGCATATGCAGCAGGCTTTCGCGTGCGGAGTATCCGTGGCTTTCGAGGGGAAGCAACACCAGGCGGGCCGGTACTCCGTGACCCTTGAGGGCTGCGAAGAAGCGCTCGCTCTGGATGGGGAAGGTGCCGGAGTTGTTGTCGGCCATTCCGTGGATCATCAGCAGGGGTTTGGTGATCCGGTCGGCATAGGCGAAGGGCGACATCTGGTAATAGATTTCAGGTGCTTCCCAGTAGGTTCTCCGCTCGCTCTGGAAGCCGAAGGGGGTCAGGGTACGGTTGTAGGCACCGCTCCGGGCGATACCGGCGGCAAATAAATCGCAATGGGCCAGCAGGTTGGCTGTCATAAAGGCTCCGTAGGAGTGGCCGCCGACCGCCACCTTTGCCGGGTCGGTCACGCCCATCTCCACTGCCTTGTCGATGGCGGCCCTGGCGTTGGCCACCAGTTGCTCCACGAAGGTATCGTTCGGCTCGGCCTCTCCCTCACCGATGATTGGGAAAGCCGTGTTGTCGAGAATGGCATACCCCTGGGTTACGAACGGGATGGCGGAGTTTGCGCTCAGGCGGGTAAAAGAGTAAGG
>JAWOHI010000103.1:0-5822 GCA_046485255.1 Bacteroidales bacterium | reverse complement strand
CCAAAAATGACCGGAATCCCCGTTTCAAGTCCCAGCTGCATACACCCCTGTGCTACGGCCTGGCTGATGAAATCAAAATGTGGGGTCTCCCCGCGGATCACGCAGCCGATCAGGATTACGGCATCCGGATGAAACTGATCAATCAGTATGCGGCCACCCAGCGGCAATTCAAAACTGCCTGGAACGTGCCTAAGCAGAAGGTTTTCCGGCTTCACGCCGTGATGGATCAGGGTCTCACGAGCCCCCTCGGCCAACCGACCGGTGACCTGCTCGTTCCATTCCGACACCACCAGGGCGATCCTGAGATCCCCGGCAGGTGGGATCGTGCCGGGATCATAGGCGGAAAGATTTCTCTCTGAGGTTGCCATAACAAAAAAAAACCGGGCCGCACCCGGTTCTTGATCCATTATTTCTGGGCCAACTTGACCCTTGCGATGTACTTGTCGATTTTTCTGCCCTCTTCCGAATCCGGATACTCCTTCTTGATCTCCTCGTAGAGTGAGAGCGCCTGCTTCAAATCCCCCGAAAGCTCGAGCATCTCGGCTGCTTTCATCAGGAAGAGCGGGGTGGTGAACGTGTTGGTGTTCTCCCTGCCGGCTTCGAGGTACCATTTTATAGCCTCTTTATCCTGGCCCAGCTCCA
Organism: Bacteroidales bacterium; assembly: GCA_046485255.1. GTDB lineage: Bacteria > Bacteroidota > Bacteroidia > Bacteroidales > UBA12481 > UBA12481. The sequence goes on along the minus strand of JAWOHI010000103.1, from coordinate 5,180 downwards.
CATAGGCGTCACCGATGGCGCCCATCGAAATCGGGCGTACCAGGCCGTCCTTGAGCTTGAACTTCTTAAGCTGGTCAATCGCTTCGTTGTACTGACCAAGCCTCAAAAAGGAAATCCCAGCGTAGTAGCGGGCCAGTTTGGCCGACTTGGTAATGCCATACTGGTCGATGATATCGAGGAAACCAAGATAGTTGCCGTCGCCGTTCAAGGCCAGGTTAAAGGAGTCTTTTTCAAAATACTGCTCAGCCGCAAACATTTGGGATTGAGCATCTTTCTCTTTCGGATTGATGATGAACCGCTTGGCTCCGAGGAAAATACCAACCAGTAATATGATGGCAATGATCGCCACGGTGATGGTTTTCTGATTTTCTTCAATGAAACGCTCAGAACGAGTCAGGGCGTGCTCGACAACTTCAAGGTTCTTGTCCGGTTTTCCTTTTGATTTGCTGACCATAGATATAAATTATAAAAAGCATGCAAATTTAGAATAATTAAACTGTTTTTGAAACACCCCGGCCAAAAATCTCCCGCAGGCGTTGGTTCTCCTCCGAATTGTTAATTTTGGACTAAATCCCAGTTTATGCATTTAAGCCGGTTAAGCCTGGTCAATTTCAAGACTTACAGTGAGTTGGATGTCGGATTATCCCCCCGTTTGAACTGCTTTGTTGGGAACAACGGGGTGGGGAAGACCAACCTGTTTGATGCGGTGTATTACCTGGCATTTGGCAAATCCTGTTTCAACGGATCAGATTCGGATTCCATCCGGCATCAGGAAGATTTTTTTATGGTTCGGGGTGATTTTGAGTTCAGCGACCGGCAGGAGAAGATCCACTGCGGGCTTAAGCGCGACCAAAAAAAGCGGGTCACCCGGAACGACAAGGAGTATCCCAGGCTGGCCGATCATATCGGGCTGATTCCGATGGTGATGGTGTCGCCGGCCGACAGCAGCCTGATCCTGGAGGGCAGTGAGGAGCGGCGCCGGTACATTAACGGGGTCATCAGCCAATACGACCGCCAGTACCTGGACGACGTGATGCGTTACAACAAGGCGCTGCTCCAGCGGAACCGCCTGTTGAAGGAGTTCGCGCGGTCGGGTTTTTTCGACGGAGAGTCACTGGAGGTATGGGACCATCAAATGGCACTGCTGGGTGAACGGATATTCACCAGGCGCAGGGAGTTCATCTCCGAACTGCTTCCGGTTTTCAGACACTATTATGAATTCATCAGTCAGGGGAGTGAACTGGTTGACCTGAGTTACCGCTCACAGGCTTTCAGGGGCGATCTCGCCAAACAGATGCGGAAAGCCTGGGAACGCGACCGGATCCTGCAGTTCTCGACCGTGGGGATTCATAAGGACGACCTGGTGCTCGAGCTGGCCGGCTTTCCCATCAGGCAACAGGGATCGCAGGGCCAACAAAAGACCTACCTGGTGGCTCTTAAAATGGCCCAATATGAATTTCTTGCCAATGTGTCACCCTCTCAGCCCCTGATGCTGTTCGACGACCTCTTCGATAAGCTGGACAGCAGCAGGGTTACCCAGATCATCAAGCTGGTCTCGGATGAGAAGTTCGGTCAGATCTTCCTGACTGACACCAATCAGCAGCACCTGGAAACAATTTTAAAGCAGATGCCGGTTGATCATAAGCTCTTCCGGGTTGCTGACGGCCAACTAACAGAACTTTGAAATGGTAATCCGACGCACGCAGGCCAGACAACTGAAGGAAATCATTGAGGATGTCCTGAAAGAGAGTGGAATGGATAAGAAGCTCAGAGAGAGATCTTTAATCAGTCAGTGGGAAGAAATCGTCGGTCGGAACATTGCCCGGTCAACCTCCGACATTCAGATCCGCGATCGCAAACTCTTTCTGACGGTTCGTTCAGCCGTGGTCCGGAACGAGTTGATTATGATCCGGGAAGGGATTTTGCAGGAGCTGAATCGCCGGGCAGGTGAGAAGATCCTGGATGAAATGATCGTACGGTAGGGTTGTCAGGGTACCAGCTCGAGGAAATTCCCTTGCCGATCGAACCGCTCACACTTTGAGAAGAAAAAATCGGCCTCCTTACGGGCATTCGCATCACTATCGGAGCCGTGAACGGCATTTCGCTGAATGGACTCGGCAAACATCTTACGGATTGTCCCCGGTTCGGCCTTGGCGGGATCGGTATTTCCGATCAACTTGCGATAGTCCTCAACGGCATTGTCCTTTTCCAGGATGGCCACAACGATCGGTCCGGAGGTCATAAATTCGACCAGCCCCTCATAAAAGGGCTTACCCCGGTGAACGGAGTAGAAATAGCCAGCCTGGCTGTGACTTAGCCTGACGTATTTCATTGCGGCAATCCAGAAGCCGGCATCGGATATCATCTGCAGAATATCGCCGATGTGTTCGTTGGCTACCGCACCCGGCTTGATGATGGTGAAGGTGATGTTTCCGTTCATAACTGTCCTGATTATCCGCTAAAATTAATAAATTAACCTACCGAATACTATCTTTGAACCCATGATTTCAAACAATCAGGATGATTGCACCGATCTGACCTTAGGCAACGGATGGGAGGAGCTGAAAACCTTTTTTGGCACCCCCCGGAATGTCTTGATTGTCAGTCATAAAAACCCCGATGGGGATGCGGTGGGATCTGCCCTTGGCCTGGCACTGATACTAAAACAATACGGACATCGTGTTATTGTGGCGGTTCCGGATGATTCCCCGGGATTTATCCGGTGGCTTCCGGGCCACAAAGAGGTGCTGGTACTGAATAAGAAATCCGGAAAAAGAATTCCGGAAGTGATCGGGGAGTCTGAAGTACTTTTTTTTGTCGATTTCAATACCACCGACCGGTTGGGTGCATTGGAGCCACTGATTGAGGGTTTTGGCGGCCTTAGAATCCTGATCGATCATCACCCCCCTGGTCGGGATTTCACTCATTTCAAGCTGGTTAATACGGAGAAAGGCTCCGCTTCGGAGCTGGTTTTCGACTGGATCCAGCAGATGGGGTACAACGGAAATCTTAATGCTGATGTGGCTACCTGCCTGCTGGCCGGCATTATGACCGATACGGTGGGATTCAGGGTGGGCTCATCCTACCCGGGAATTTTTATCACCGTTGCGGCTTTGATGGCTTGTGGAGCTGACAAGGACCGGATCAACGAGGAGGTTTATAATAATTTTTCGGTTGGCCGGATGAAACTATTGGGTTTCAGCCTGCTGGAAAAGATGATTATCCTCCCCGAGTACCAGACGGCCTTTATAGCACTCACCCGGGCTGAAATGAACCGGTTTGAGCACCGCAAGGGGGACACGGAAGGTTTTGTCAATTACCCCCTGTCAATGAATGGGGTTCATTTTTCGGTCCTGTTCACCGAACAGGAGGATGAAATCAAATTATCCCTGCGATCCAAAGGCCATTTTCCAGCCAATCAGTTTGCTGCCAGATACTTCAACGGCGGCGGCCACCTGAACGCCTCGGGCGGACGCTTTACAGGCACCCTGGAGGAGGCTGTCCGCTATTTCACCGAATCCATTGGTGAATTCTTCTCTCAGGAAAATCCGACTTAACCCCAGAACATAACCGGGATGCAACGTCTAGTTCATTGGGTTGTTTTGTTCCTTCTTCTGCTCGCCGTGGGTGCCTGCCAGAGCAGGGAGAGGCATAACCCTGACGCTCCCAATCGTATGCCGGATACGGAAGAGCTGATCCGTGCCAACCGGATCCTGATGGAGGAGGATAACCGCCGCATTGCCGGGAAAGCCCTGCAGGCCGGGTGGAACTTGACACAAACCGAAACGGGTGAGTATTATCAGCTATTAACCCCGCAAGCAACCGGGGTGAGTGATTTAGCCGATAGGACATCCATTCTCCCGGGTGACGAGGTGGTCCTGTCCTATACCCTTCGCCTCTTGGGTGGAGAACTGATCCGGAGCTCCGATGATTCCGGCCCAAAAAGATTCATCGTTGAAGGCTCTGAGGCTGAATCGGGATTGCATTCCCTCATTAAAAACTTCACCACCGGCGATAGCCTGCGGATCATCCTGCCTCCCCACAGGGCTTTCGGGTTGATGGGCGACGGAGACAAGATCCCGGGCCGGGCGATCCTATGGTACGAGGTTCGGGTGGACTCGGTGCGACCTGCGGTTAGAATCTGATAGTTTTTTATTTTTAGGCCATAATGAACTGGGAAATGATGAGAACGAAGCTAATGATGAAAGTGATCGCTCTGGCCGGAATGGCCTCACTGATGCTCCTTACCGGCTGCGGAAGCGGGAAGGATGGTTTTAAACAGCACCCCTCCGGATTGCAATATCGGTTTTTTGAAATGAGCCCGCAGGGGGAGACCCCTTCGGTTGGTGATATCCTGGTCATTTCCTTGAAAATGACCACCACCTCAGGTGAAGTGGTTGATGAGTCAGCCTTTTATCGCCTTCAACTGAGCAATCCGGTGTATAAGGGGGATTTCCATACGGGCCTGGCCCTTCTCCAGGTGGGCGATAGTGCCTGCTTCAAGCTCGATGCCTTTGATTTCTTTGAAAAATCGAGGAAACGCGACCTCCCGTCGCAGTTTCAGCAGGGGGATCCGGTCCTGGTTTATGTCAGGTTGAAGAACATCCTCTCAATCAATGACCTCGAGACAGAGCGGCTGGCCTATTACCACTCAGACCGGGATCAGGAGATGAAACTGCTTGAGGAGTATCTGGAATTGACCAACATCCGCGTCGCGCCGACCGAATCGGGGTTGTATTATATTGAAAAGAAGAAGGGTACGGGGAAGAAGGCCCTGCCGGGCAGCAGGCTCACCGTCCATTACACCGGGAAAACAATTGATGGGAAGGTGTTCGACTCGTCCCTCAACCGGGGAAATCCACTGGTCTTCGTATTGGGCCAGGGGCAGGTGATCCGCGGGTGGGATGAGGGTTTTGCGCTGATGAGCGAAGGAACCCAGGCACGCCTGATCATCCCTTCCGACCTGGCTTACGGGAAAGAGGGCTACCGGGATCTCATCCTGCCTTATTCAACACTGGTATTTGACATTGAACTGATCCGGGTGGATTAACCTCCGATCTCCAACCCGTCATAGGCCACCTCAACACCGGCCGGCATCTGTGCCAGCAGGTCCTGGTGGCGGCCCGCCTGATGCGACAGGTGGGTCAGGTAGGCCTTCCGGGGACCCACCTCTTCGATGA
>JAWOHI010000211.1:0-19573 GCA_046485255.1 Bacteroidales bacterium | reverse complement strand
TCTCCACCAGGGCGGACCCGCCCGTTCCAAAACCGGCGAGGTCCCGAACCGCCTCCTCCTGAAGAAGCCTCCAGTTGCTGTTCCGCCAGCGGTAGATCGATTGCTTCACGTCGCCGACGACCATCCCCAGCCCGCCCTCCGACAGGCAGTTGACCATCAGGGGCCTGAAATTGGACCACTGCAGGCTGGAGGTATCCTGAAATTCGTCGATCAGGTAGTGCCGGTAAAGAGTGCCGGTCCTTTCGAACAGGAAGGGGGTTGGATTATCGCGTATGATGTTCCGGATGATCGGCTGGGTGAGGTTCATCAGCAGGGTATCTCGCTCCCGGCCATAATCACGAAGAAAGGAGACCAGGTAGCGGGCCAGGCTGAACGCGTGGATGTTCCGGATGATCAGCCGGGCTGTGGCGTAATTTTTCAGGTTAGAGATATGGTGCTCAAACAACCTGACCATAAGGCGGTTAAGATCTTCATAAATCCCATTGGAAACCTTTTCACGGATGGTGGCCGGAGTGCTTTTCGTTACCCACCTATCCGGCGAATTGATACTCTCCGCGGCCCTTTTGCTATTTTCAAATTTGTCGGGATCCCTCTTGATCAGGAATCCTGCCGGGCCTTTTGAGCCAAACGCAAAACTTTCCACAGTCAGGCCGGCCCGGGCGATGATCCCCTCTGCCTCAAGCGCAACCTCCTCAATGACAGACTCATAATCCTTGATCAGGGTCGAACAGGTCTCCAGGATACCGGTGACCTTCTCCGGGTCAAGGAACCCGGATGGTTCCGAGATCGCCAGGTCCAGGATGTTTTCCCGAAGGATTTCGCGGCCCATCCTGACCAACTCCTTTTCCAATCCGTGCCAGGATTTACCAGATTTCATCCGGTGAAGAATCCAATGAACCAGCAACTGCTTGATTTGTTTGTCGTTGGCCGATTCTCTTATTAGTCGGGCCACCACTTCCTCCAAAGCAACATCCGCATCGAGCTCCACCTGGTAGGAGGCGGAAATGCCCTCCTCCCTGGCGAAAGCCCTTAGTATCTGTTGAAAGAACCGGTCGATGGTACCGACCGAAATCCGGGAATAGTCGTGTAGCATTTGCCGCAGGGTTGATGCCGCCCTTTGGGAGATTGCATCTCGGGGGAGCTTCAATGCCTTTTCAAGGAGGGGTGCGTAAGCCGACCCATCGGGATTCCTGCCCAGCTGGTCGAGCTCACGGAGGATCCGCTCCTTCATTTCATCGGCCGCCTTGTTGGTAAAGGTGACAGCCAGGATTTTCCGGTATTCATCGGGACTACGAAGAATGCACTCCAGGTATTTAAGCACCAGGGTGAATGTCTTGCCGGTTCCGGCTGAGGCCCGGTAAACGAGGAATTGAGACAAGGTAAGCGGATTAGTGCGACGGATTCAGGATCTCTTCCCAAAGATATAAACCGGATTGGAAGGATCAAAGCCGACTTTTGCACCGGCGGCGGCCAGTGATTCGGGCCGGCCCGCCTCATACCAGAATCCTTCGGGGTGCTCCCAGGTCCGTATGTTTTCGCTTCCGCACAGGCTGAGGATCCAGGGCATAAAACCAAAGACCTCCTCTTCGGGCATCATCCCGAACAGATCGGTAGAGAGCAGATAGACGCAACTGAAGGCAACCGGCCTTAGTCCGTGAGCGGAATCCCGGTTCAGCACGCGGAGGTGCTTGTCGGGGTATTCCCATCCGCAGAGCCGGCCGCTTCGGTCGACCAGCAGGCTTCGGGTGGTGGTGCGCTCCTTTACCGCCAGAGTGGCCAGTGAACCGGAGGATTGGTGATCAGTAATCAGCGCATTGATATTGAGGTCACTAAGAATATCCACGTTATGGACCAGAAAATCCTTCTCCCCTTCGAAAAAATGGGCGGCCTTTTTAAGTGCCCCCCCGGTATCGAGGAGTTGGCTGGTTTCATCCGAAATGGTGATATTCAATCCGAACGATTCCTTCTGGTTCAGGAAATCGATCACCTGGTCGGCGAAGTGGTGCACATTGATGACGATATCCCGAATCCCGGCCCCGGCCACCCGGCGAACGGCTATTTCCAGGAGGGGGACTCCATTGACCTCGAGCAGGGCTTTGGGCCTGGAGTCAGTCAGGGGCTTAAGCCGGGTTCCCATTCCGGCCGCCAGGATCATCGCTTTCATTTTTCGACGTGTATTTCTTTGATTTCCTGACAAATACTTTCAATACCGGCTGATCCGGGCAGTTCGACCAGGATTCGCCACAGTTCGGGCGCCGGGAATTCCAATTGGTAATGGCCGGTAACCCATTCCAGATTCTTCATTGCCGGCGGGATGCTCAGCAAGAAGGATGTTTTTCTTTCGGATATGCCCCTGAAACCAAAGGCTCCGAGGGCCTGCATTTTTCGGATCAGGATAAACCCCGGATAGAACCGGTCGAGCTGTTCTTCCCATCCTGCCTCATAACCGGCAAGGTTTTCGCGGTATCGGTCGTACATCAACCTTCGCTCTTCCGGGGTGAACTCCGCCTTGGCATCGAACAGCAGGGAGGCCAGATCGTAAGCGGGGAATCCCATCCGGCCGCCCTGAAAATCGATGAATCCGGGTTTGCCATCGCGAACCATAATATTTCGGCTCTGGAAATCGCGGTACAGGAAGGCATTGACCGGCGCCTGGGAGAGAAAGCCAACCAGTTGCTGGAAGTCGTCCTCCAGTGCCTGTTCATCAAAAGGGAACCTGACCATTTTCAGGAAGTTATACTTGAAATAGTTGAGGTCCCACAGCATTGATTGCTGGTCGAAGGCCTTTCGCGGGTAGGCCAGGGAATAGTCAAGGCCCTGGTGCCCCTCGATTTGGAATCTTGGAAGCCAGTCGATGACTTGCTCCAGGGTTTCCGTTCGTTTAGGAGATGGTGGTTCGCCACCTTCCGTTTCGCGGAGTATGGCGAACAGGTCGGTATCCCCAAGATCTTCCTGAAGGTAGATGGATTCATCGGGGGCGACCATCAGGATTCGGGGCACCGGCAACTGTTTGTCCGCAAAGTGGCGCGCGAAGGCAACGAACGCCCTGTTTTCGCGCAGGTCGGAGTGGTGGACCGCTATGGCCTGGCAGGTGGTTCCATTAAGCCGGGCGTAGGTCCGGTAGGATCCCGATTCGGGCAGCGGGTTGATGGCGAGACAGGGTTCGCCCGACCACTGTTCGAAGAGTCGGGCGAACGCCTCCCTTATTTTCGGGTTGCCGGGGTGCATTACTTGGCCACGCTGACCGCCCTGGTTTCCCGGATGACGGTGATTTTCACCTGGCCCGGGTAGGTCATCTCATCCTGGATTTTCTTAGCGATATCATAGGAGAGGGTTTCTGCCTCCTTATCGCTCACCTTGTCGCTGCCGACGATCACCCTGAGTTCACGGCCGGCCTGGATGGCATAGGTCTTGACCACTCCGGGGTAGCTCAGGGCCATATCTTCAAGCTCCTTCAGCCTTTTGATGTAGGATTCGACTGCCTCGCGGCGGGCGCCCGGCCGGGCTCCTGAGATGGCATCGCAGACCTGGACGATGGGTGCCAGCAGGGTGGTCATCTCCACCTCTTCGTGGTGGGAGCCGATGGCATTGCACACATCCGGTTTCTCCTTGTAGCGCTCGGCCAGTTTCATGCCCAGGACTGCGTGCGGCAATTCGGGCTCCTCCTCCCCTACCTTTCCGATATCGTGAAGGAGGCCGGCCCTCTTGGCTGCCTTGGAGTTGAGCCCGAGTTCGGCCGCCATTATGGAACAGAGGTTGGCCACCTCGCGCGAATGTTGCAGGAGGTTCTGGCCGTAGGAGCTACGGTACTTCATCTTCCCGACCAGCCGGATCAGTTCGGGGTGCAGGTTATGGATGCCCAGGTCGATGCAGGTGCGTTTTCCGGCTTCCAGGACCTCCTCTTCCACCTGTTTCTCAACTTTTTTCACCACCTCCTCGATTCGGGCGGGGTGAATGCGTCCGTCCGTCACGAGCTGGTGAAGCGACAGGCGGGCGATTTCGCGCCTGACCGGATCAAATGCCGACAGGATGATGGCTTCCGGGGTGTCATCTACGATGATCTCGACGCCCGTGGCAGCCTCCAAGGCCCAGATGTTGCGCCCCTCGCGGCCGATGATGCGGCCCTTGATATCGTCATTGTCGATATTGAAGATCGTGACTGAGTTTTCAATGGCCTCTTCGGTAGCTACCCGCTGGATGGTGTTGATGACGATCTTTTTCGCCTCCTTGGTGGCGCTCATCTTCGACTCCTCGATCACCTCGGAGATGTAGGCCATCGCTTCGGCCTTTGCATCTGACCGAAGGGATTCGACCAGCTGTGATTTAGCCTCATCGGCCGACATACCCGACAACTTCTCCAGTTGCTCCACGGCCAAACGTACGGAGCGGTCCAGCTCCTCATTTTTCTTGTTCAACAGCTCAACCTGTGAGTTCAGGCTATTCCGGATCGCATCCTGCTCCTGTTTCTTGCGCTGAAGCTCCTCGATCCGCTGGGAGATGGTAGCTTCCCGCTGCTTGATCCGGTTTTCCGCCAGGAGGACCTTGTTGTTCCGCTCGTTGATGGCCTGTTCGTGCTCTGCTTTCAGTTGAATGAATTTTTCCTTTGCCTGCAGGATCTTGTCCTTCTTGATCATTTCTGCTTCGGCTTCCGCCTCTTTCAGTATATTCCTGGATTTGCCCAGCAGCGTTCTTCTTCCGACCACGTAGGCGATTGAACCGCCGGCAAGGAACGCAATTACGCCAATTAATATTTCCATAAATTATTGAATTTGAATAATATAAATCACAACGGGACTTGCCCGACATCTCAAAAAAAACCCGTATTAATTCCTTAACGCAAAGAAAAACCCCAGTTGAACAGGGATGGAGCCGCCAGCTTCTTCGAACTTCCACCGGCTTCCTGAGAAGCTCTCCCGACGAATCGGGATAACCGAGGCCTGTCCTAGGAAGCGTGAGCTTTGCTCCAATGTGAATCTTGTTGAGTTTTTACAAGGCTTAAGGATTAATACGGGCAGTATTTTTATTCAAAGAACGCTCAATTCCTCTGCATAAACTCTTCCAGGTCGTCCGTCAATTCCTGCATCGCCTTTAACAGCGGCTGGTCGTCCTCCCTGTTTTCCAGTTCCAGGACCCTGAATGCGAATTGAAAAGCGGCCATTGCCAGCAGGTCCTGACCGTCCCGGTCGCGGTACCTCTGCTGGTACTGGCTGATCTTCTCATTGACCAGCCTGGCTGCTTTTCGATAAATCTCCTCATCGTTCCTGTTGATGTTCAGGGGATAGTGTCTTCCTGCTATTTGCAGCTGTATTTTGAAAACCCCATCCATCCGGCCATCCTATCTATTTAAAAGAGCTATACATTCATCAATTTCCCGCACAATCCTTTTAATCCGGGCCCTGGCTACCTCCCGGTCTTCCGAAGGGACCAGGATCGACTTGGCCAGCCGGGCCGTCGTATATTGTTGTTCAAGATTGCTTATCTCTCGTTTTTGTTTCTCTACCAAGTTTGACAATTCCTCCTTTTCCCTGACCAGATCGTCCGCTTCCTTTCTCAGCCCCTGGTACTTCGCCATCAACAACCTGATCTTGTAGGTCAGCTGACGGGTCAGTTCCTCCTGCTCGATCGTCATCGTCTCTTTTTAATACAAATATAACTGGTTCCCGGTTGAAATCAAAATTCTGGCCGAATTACTCCGGTTGTTTTTATCTTTGGTGACGATGAAGCTCCGATTCTTTCACTATAGGCTTTGCATCTATCTGATTAACTGGCTGATAGCAGGAAATCTCCGTGCCCAGGAGCCGGTTGGCCCACCAGCCTCCGGACTGGCCAGGCCGGTGGATATTCCGATCTTCCTGTCGGGCAATTTCGGAGAGCCCAGGGCGAATCATTTTCACTCGGGGATTGACATCAAGACCAACGGCGTGACGGGAATTCCGGTAAAGAGCATTGCGGCAGGGCACGTTTCGCGCATCAAGGTGGAGCCGGGAGGTTTCGGTAAGGCTGTATACATCAGCCATCCCGGGGGATACACATCGGTATACGCTCATCTTCAGTCTTTTAACAACAAGTTGGCTGAGTATGTCGAGAGCGAGCAGTACCGGCGTGAATCGTTTACCGTCGACCTGTTCCCTGAAAGCCGGCTCTTTCCGGTGAACAGCGGCGAAGTGATCGCCTTGTCGGGGAATTCGGGCAGCTCGGAGGGGCCCCATCTCCATTTCGAGATCCGCGATACCCGATCGGAGAACCCGGTCAACCCACTGGTCCGTTCCCTACCCTTGACCGACCGCACCCCTCCCGTGATGGAGCGACTGGTCATTTACAGCCTGGGCCGGCACAAGGAGTGGATCAAGCCGGTCACCGCCATTTTGCAGGGAGGTGGTGGCACCTACACTCCCCGTGAGAGCATTCCCCTTCCACTCGATCACCAAGCAGGGATCGGAATATCCCTGTACGACCTGGTCGATGGTTCAGCCAACCGCTGCGGGGTGTACCGGCTGCAAGGGTATCTCGACGACGAGCTTTTTTTCGAAAGCCTGATGGACGAGTTTTCCTTTGCGGAAACCCGCTATATGAACAGCTATATGGATTACCGGATTCATCGGGGTGAGCGGCGTTACGTTCTGAAGCTGTTTGTGGAGCCCAACAACCGGGCAGGCATCTACCGGTATTCCAGAAACAACGGGGTCCTGGAGGTTACTGATAATCGAGTGCATCAGTTGAGGATCGTGGCCGAAGATGCCGCGGGCAACCGGTCGGTGGCCACCTGCCGGATCAGGCTGAATCCCGCGGGTTTTCAAAAGGACCCTGCCTATCTGCCCACCTACGAGGCCTTTTTCAGTTATGCTGGCAGCAATCGGTTTTCAGGCGACGGCTTTGAAATTGAACTGCCCCAGGGAGCCCTGTACGACGACGTATACTTCCAATATTCCACCGAACCGGCTCCGGCGGGCAGTTACAGCCCTGTGCACCGGGTTCACCGGAGCGAAACACCCCTTCACCAGTTCTGCAGGGTTTTGATCAGGCCAGCAGGGCTTCCGGAACGGCTAAAAGCCAAGGCGCTGATCGTCCAAAGGGGGGATAACGGGCGCTTTACCTCGTTAGGGGGAAGCTGGGAGGGAGACCGCCTGGCAGCCCGAGTGAGAAGCTTCGGCGACTATTCGGTCCAGGTTGACACGATCCCACCGGTAGTGCGGCCGGCGAATTTTTCCCTCGGATCGGATCTTAAAACACTGAAAGTCTTTAAGTTCATCATCAGCGACAACCTTTCCGGGATCAGCCGCTACCGGGGCGAACTGGATGGCCGCTGGATCCTTCTGGAGTATGACCAGAAGAACAGGCTCCTGGAATATTCGTGGGACTCCGGGCGGGTTGAGAAGGGCAAGCTTCACCGGTTGGTGATCCGGGTAAGCGACCAGGTGGGGAACACCAGTACTGTCAGTTACGAATTCGAAAGATGAATAACCATAATAACTATCTGAATATGAAGAAGAGTGCTATTCTTTTACTGCTGATTTTAGCCGTGGGGACCACCCAGGGCGATGCCTGCACCAATTTTCTTGTGTCGAAGGGAGCTTCGGCTGATGGTTCCACGATGATCACCTATGCAGCCGATTCGCACGTGTTATACGGCGAACTCTATTATCGTCCTGCCGGAACCTGGCCGGCCGGGACCCTTATGGATATCCGGGAGTGGGATACCGGGCGTTACCTGGGGAAGATTCCGCAGGCGCCATTCACCTATTCCGTGGTCGGCAACATCAACGAACATCAGCTCGCCATTGGTGAGACCACTTACGGAGGCCGTTCGGAACTGCACAACCCGGATGGGATCATGGATTACGGCAGCCTCATTTACGTGACGCTCCAACGGGCCAAAACAGCACGGGAAGCCATAACGGTGATGGTAGACCTCTGCGAGAAGTACGGCTATTACTCATCGGGAGAGTCCCTTTCGATCGCCGACCCCAATGAGGTCTGGCTTCTGGAAATCATCGGCAAAGGGCCCGGCCGCAAGGGGATCCTGTATGTGGCCAGGCGGGTGCCCGACGGGTACATCAGCGCCCACGCCAACCAGGCACGCATCACCACCTTCCCGTTAAATGATCCGGAGAACTGCGTCTACGCTCCTGACGTGATCACTTTCGCACGGGAAAAGGGATGGTTCACCGGCAAGGATCAGGACTTCTCCTTCCGCGACACCTATGCTCCGCTGGAATTCGGTGGCCTCAGGGGTTGTGAGGCCCGGGTTTGGGCGTTCTTCAACCACGTAGCCGCCGGGATGGACCGTTATGTCGATTACGCGATGGGTTACGACGCCACCAACCCGATGCCGCTCTGGATCAAGCCCGACAGAAAACTGACTGCCCAGGACCTGATGGCCTATATGGGAGACCATTATGAAGGGACCCCAATGGATATGACCAAGGATGCCGGGGCCGGCCCCTTTGCCTGTCCTTACCGCTGGCGGCCGATGTATTTCGAGGTCGACGGTGAGCGCTACCTGAACGAGCGGGCCATTGCCACCCAACAGACCGGTTTCTCGTTCGTGACGCAGTCGCGCTCCTGGCTGCCCGATCCCATCGGGGGAATCCTCTGGTTTGGGGTGGATGATGCCGCCACTACCCAATACGTGCCAATGTATTGTGGAATCCGTGAGATCCCGCTCTGCTTTGCCGAAGGAAACGGCGATCTGCTGGAATACTCCGAAACCGCCGCCTTCTGGATCTTTAACCTGGTTTCCAACTTCTGCTATCTCCGGTACAACTACATGGTGGAGGATGTGAAGAGAGTTCAGAAAAGGCTGACCGACAAGTTTGCCGCAGCCGTACCGGCCGTCGACCAGGCTGCCGCCACCCTGCTCAAGCAGGATGAAGCGCTCGGAAGGCAGTTCCTGACCGACTATTCCATCCAAGCCGCCGACCTGACATTCCGTGAGTGGAAAAAATTATCGGAATACCTGCTGGTTAAGTACATCGACGGAAATATCAAAAAGGAAAAGGACGGGCGTTTCCTGGATAACGGAACGGGCGTTGCAGTAGGCCCCGACCAGCCCGGGTATCCCGAATCCTGGAAGCGAATGGTGAAGGATGATGCCGGCAAAACCCTCAAGGTAGTTGAACCAAAACGATAAAGATTTTAACGCCGTGCTTGTAAGTTTGGTAAATAAATGCTAATATTGCAGCCAATTTTACAATAACCCATAAGATACGTCAGAATGAACTTGATAAACGTTGCAGAACAGGCCTTTGCGGTGAATCAGGAGTATCCGGATTTCAAATCAGGTGATACCATTACCGTACATTATAAAATCAAAGAGGGTGACAAGGAGCGGATCCAGATGTTTCGTGGCGTTGTGATCCAGCGCCGTGGAGAGGGCACCACTGCCACGTTTACGGTCAGGAAGATTTCCAGCGGCGTTGGCGTGGAGCGCATTTTTCCGACCTTCTCCCCATTCATCGACAAGATCGAGGTGAACAAGCGGGGTCGTGTCCGTCGGGCGCGCATCTATTACCTCCGTGGCCTCACCGGCAAGAAGGCCAGGATCAAGGAAAGAAGGTTTTAATTCTGAGTCTGGATAGTATTGCAAAAACCCCCGCTTTTGGCGGGGGTTTTTTATTTCCTTGGCTCCGGCTACACTTTCTTCACATAGATCTGGGTGGTCTCGTGTTTCACCACCAGCACCCGCGATCCCTTTTCGATCCAGGAGGTATCGGCCACGGCATCATACACCTTTCCATTCACCATCACCTTGCCCGAGGGACGCAATACCGAGTAGGCTTCTCCCTCCTGCCCCACCAGCAACCTCATTTCGACGGGTGCGCCCACGAACCCATCCGCGCTGTTCGCCGTCCTCTTGAGCGCGAGCCAGGCGAAAGGGCTACTGGTGAACAGTTTGCTGCTGATCCAGATGGATCCGATTAACCCTACGAAAACGAGCAAGGTGACGTAGGCAAATGAGCGGACGGCCTTTCCAAAGTTTACCTGGGAAAAATCGAACACCACGTTCTCGATCAGGCTAAGCGACAATCCTGTGATAATCAGGACGATTCCGGATATTCCCGCAACCCCGAAGCCGGGTAGAGCAAATATCTCAACCAGCAGCAGGACGATCCCCACGATGAAAAGGAGGATCTCCCAATGCTCGGCCAACCCGTCCAGGTAGAGCGGCGCAAAATAGAACAGTGCCCCAATGATCGCAGCGATCAACGGAAAACCGATGCCCGGGGTTTGCAGTTCAAAATAGATGCCCCCAATGATCAGCAGGATCAGGATCCCCTGTATGGCCGGGCTCAGCAGGAAGGCAATGAACTTCTCCATTCCGGTCAGCTTGTGCTCCTTGATCACGTACTCACCAACCCCTGACATTTTTACCAGCTCCTCCACCGAAGCGGCCTCCCCTTCGCAAAAGCCCCAGCGCATCGCCTCCTGCGTGGTCATAGTCAATACCTTGCCGGTATCGACCAGCCCGGCGATATAAACCGATGGATCCACCATCGCCTCGGCGATTTTCGGGTCCCTCTTCCACTTGAAGATGGTGTCGCCCCTGGAGCTGATAATCGTGTCCTTTCCCTGGGCTTCGGCCGTAGAACGCATCGTGGAGCGCATATACGACTGGTACTTGTCGGGCACCACGCCGCCAGTCTGATCCACGACCGTCGCCGCCCCAATATTGGCACCAGGCCTCATATAGATCCGGTCGCAGGCGATGGAGATCAGGGAGCCGGCCGAAGCAGCGTTATTGTCGATGAAAACCCATACCGGTTTCGGGTAATAAAGGATTTTGGTACGGATGGAATCGGCCATATCCACCAGCCCGCCGTAGGTGTTCATCCTGATCAGGACGACATCGGCATTCCAGTCCTCAGCCTCATCGAAGGCACTCCGGGTGATACGCCAAAGGCCCTTGTCAACCTGCTGGTTCATCGAAAAAACAAAAATCCTGGTTGGCTCACCAGCCTCCCCGGCATATTCTGCCCGAATTGGCTGCAGAACCGCTGCTTGCTGCAGGAGCAGCGCCACGGCTAGGATACGGAATAATTGATTTCCTTTCATAGATTGAATTTCTCTCGGACAAAGGTAACAAAGGTTCCTGTTTTTGTTATTTTTGCCCCTCCAGATTCAAATACAATGAAAAAGCGCGGAACCTTAGCGATCTTAACCGGAGGCGGGGATGTTCCCGGCCTCAACCCGGCCATCAGGGCCGTCACCATTCGGGCTTTGCGTGAAGGATATGACGTGATCGGCCTCCGCAGGGGCTGGGCGGGCATCACCGAAATGGTCAGAGACAAGAAATACGATAACAGCAAGAACTTCCTCTACCTGACCGAGGAGGTGGTGAATCGTGCCGGGCGAACGGGCGGGACCTTCCTGCACAGTTCCCGGACCAGGCCAAGCCATATGCCGGCCAATGCCGTCCCCGAACACTATAAGGAAACCTACAACAAGGAGGTCAACGACCTGACTCCCGAGATCCTGAAGAACCTGGAGTGGCTGGGAGTCGACTACCTCATACCAATCGGCGGGGATGATACTCTCAGCTATGGGGTTCGCCTCTATGGTGAAGGGGTCCGCGTGGTGGCCATCCCTAAAACGATGGACAACGACGTGCCCGGAACCGACTATTGCATCGGCTTCTCAACCTGCGTAACCCGTACTATCCATCTGGTCAATACATTGAGGACCAGTGCCGGTTCCCACGAAAGGATACTCGTCATTGAAGTTTTTGGCCGCTATGCCGGTTTCACGGCAATGCTCCCGACAATGGCCGGAGCCGCCCACCGTTGTGTCATTCCGGAGTTTAAGTTTGATATCGAACACCTCACTGACCTTTTAGTCCACGACCGTAACCACAATCCTTCCAAATATTCGATCTGCCTGGTTTCCGAGGGAGCCACCTTTTCAGGTTTGGAGGATATGCTGATCCTTGATGGGGAAAAGGATATGTTTGGGCACGCCAAGCTTGGCGGAATCGGGATGACCGTCGGTAACAAGGTCAAAGAGTTAACCTCGAAGTTCAACCACGGCCAGCGCATCAACGTGATCAACCAGAACCTCGGATATTTGGTCCGCGGAGGCGACCCTGATGCCATTGACTCCATCGTGCCAATGGCTTTCGGAAACCTGGCACTCGACCTGATCCTTAAGGGCATCCACGGCCGCCTGGTCATTCTCAAGAACGGCCGGTATGACAATGCCCCGCTCGACGTGGTCACGGCAACGAAGAAGTTCGTTGATGTGGACAAGCATTATAACATCGACCGGCTCAGGCCGAAATACAACGCTTTCGACTTCAAGCCCTTGTTCATAATGACGGGCGACTAGAGTTGAGGTATTGATGGAAGAGGTTGAGTCCCCTGAGTTTATCCTCAGTGAAGTGGAATGATATGTTCCGGGTCAGGTAATCCACAATTTCCGTTTCTGCGAGTTGGAGTTTTTGGCTCCATTCGCGCGCAATGATTGGAATCGAGGCAATGCCCTGTCCCTGGGCCTCGTTAAGTCGTTGCACCAGTCCGGGATCCGGACTTTTCCTGGTGGCCCAGGCGGCAAAGACGAACGGCAGGCCGGTAAACCGGATCCATTCCTCGGCCAGGTCAAGCTTATGGGGGTGTCTGCCCTCGATCCGGAAAACCTTGTCCCCGATGCACACGGCCGCATCCTGCCCCTGGATCACGCGGTTCTCAAACCCTTCGCTGCCGGGCAGGAACTCCCAGCTCGCATTCAGGTACTTGTGGGCGAGGATCCTGATCAATTCCACGCTGGTGCGCGAATGCGGATCCAGCCAGACCCTGCGGATCTGATCAGGGGGACAATCAGAAAAGAGGCAAACGGTCCTGACCGGACCCTCCACCCCAATGCAGTAATCGCCGATCCACTCCACCTCCCCAGGTCCGGGAAAAGCGCCAACCGGAACAAGCGCCAGGTCGGCTTCGCCGGCCAGAAGCCTGGCCGCACCGACTGCAGGCACGTCCGCAGTGATGACGCAGCCGTCAAACAGCCCGGAATGGGTCACCCCATACACCAGGGGAGCGGAGTTCAGGTAATTGACAACGGAAATATTCATCGAATGGGGCTTTTCCTTGAAGCGAAGCAAAATTACTACTTTTACAATCTAAACACGAAAAGGATGAATCTGACGGAATTGACAGCCATCTCTCCGGTTGACGGGCGTTACCGGAAGCAAACCGGCGATCTGGCCGAATTCTTCTCGGAATGGGGATTGATCCGCTACCGGCTGAGGGTGGAGATCGAGTACTTCCTGATGCTCTGCGAGCTTCCCCTGCCCCAGCTGGCCGGCATCCCGAAAGAGTCGTATACCCCTTTGAGGAACCTCTACCTGGATTTCACCCCGGAAAAGGCTTTCAGGATCAAGGAGATAGAAAAGACCACCAACCACGATGTCAAAGCCGTGGAGTATTACCTGAAGGAGCAATTCGACATTTTGAAGTTATCTGAATTTAAGGAGTTTATCCACTTTGGCCTCACCTCGCAGGACATCAATAATACCGCAGGACCGCTGGCCCTGAAGGAGGCCATCGACCGTGTTTACCTGCCGGTCCTGCTTCAGGTCAACGAAAAGCTGAAATTCTTGGCCGATGAGTGGTACGAGGTGCCGATGCTTGCCCGGACACACGGGCAGCCGGCCTCCCCAACCCGGTTGGGAAAAGAATTGCTGGTTTTTGTAGAACGTCTTGAAAAACAAATTGATACCTTGATCAACCTCCCGTACCCGGCCAAGTTTGGCGGTGCCACGGGTAACTTCAACGCCCACTGGGTCGCCTATCCTGGGATCGACTGGGTGACGGCAGCCAACGACCTGGTGAACAACCGGCTGGGACTGGAGCGTTCGCAGGTGACCACCCAGATCGAACATTACGACAATCTGGCCGCACTGTTCGACTGCCTCCGCCGGATTGATGTCATTCTGATCGACTTGTGCCGTGATGTCTGGTCCTATGTCTCCCTGAACTACTTCAAGCAGAAAATCAAGGCCGGGGAGGTGGGATCATCGACAATGCCCCATAAGGTCAACCCGATTGATTTTGAAAATGCCGAAGGGAACCTGGGCGTGGCGTGCGCACTCCTTGATCACCTCAGCAACAAGCTGCCGGTCTCCAGGCTCCAGCGCGATCTGACCGACTCCACCGTGATGCGAAACGTCGGGGTGCCGCTGGCTCACGGACTTCTGGCTTTCCGTTCCCTGCTGAGGGGGCTCGACAAGTTGCTGCTCAACCCCGATGCCATCAATATGGACCTTCAGGCCAACTGGGCGGTCGTGGCGGAGGCCATCCAAACAATCCTGCGCAGGGAAGGCTACACGAACCCATACGAAGCACTGAAGGAGCTGACCCGCAAACATCAACAGCCCGACCAGAACATCATTTCAGATTTCATTGACAGTCTGAATGTTAGCGAATCCATCAAGGAAGAATTGAAAGGAATCACCCCCTGGAATTACCTCGGGATAAAAGATCTCCGGCCGTAATTTTTCACGGCACTGGCCGTTTATCAGGTTAGACAATCCGCAATGGGAAAATTCTGGAAGATCATCAGGGAATACGTTTACCCCTACAAGGGCTATGTGGCTTTGAACATCCTGTTCAATTTCCTTGGGGTGATTTTTTCTCTGGCCAGCCTGATCATGATCGGGCCATTCCTGCGGGTTTTGTTTGGACTGCACGAGGCCGTGGCTGATCCGGTTACCTGGGAGTTCAGCAAGCAGGCGATCGAAACCAATTTCAATTACTTCATCAGGCAGATGATTGATAATCAAGGACCTCAGTCGGCGCTCATTTTCATCAGCGTGGCAGCCATTATTCTCTTCTTCCTGAAAACAGCCAACATCTACCTGGCCAACTATGTGATGGCCCCAATCCGGAACGGGGTTGTCAGGGATATCCGGAACCGGATCTACGGGAAAATCATCGACCTGCCCATCGGATACTTTTCGCGCGAGAAGAAGGGGGACATAATGGCCCGGGTGACGCAGGACGTGCAGGAGGTGGAGTGGTCCATAATGGCTTCGCTGGAGAAATTTTTCCGCGACCCGCTTAATATGATCATCTTCCTGATCGGTATGTTCCTGATGAGCCCGGGACTGACTCTCTTCGTGCTGCTCCTGCTGCCCGTGAGCGCTTTCGTGATTGGTTCACTGGGGCGTAATCTGCGAAAAACATCGGTCAGGGGCCAGAATCAGATGGGCACGGTGATGTCGATCCTCGAGGAGACCCTCTCAGGCCTCCGGGTCATCAAGGCTTTCAATGCGGAGGAGGATTCGCGCAGGAAATTTGGACGCGAGAATGACCTGTTTGCCAGGATAATGAACGCCATAACCCGTCGCAGGGACCTGGCCTCGCCGCTGTCGGAATTCCTGGGTTCGGTGGTGGTGGTCGGGCTGATCGCCTACGGGGGCAACCTGGTCCTGATGGGCAAGGGAGGATTGAGCGCCCCCTCGTTCATAGCCTATATCGCCATTTTCTCACAGATACTCAGCCCTGCCAAGTCGTTCTCCTCGGCGTACTATCATCTCAACAAGGGATTGGCCTCGATCGACCGCATCAACCAGGTTCTCTCTGCTCCGGTAGCCATCAAGGATCCGGACAGGCCGGTCCCCGTTAGCGCTTTTAACGAATCGATCCGCTTTGAGAACCTCTCATTCACCTACGAGAATACCCCGGTAGTAAAAAATGTCAGCTTTGAGGTCCGGAAGGGCGAAACGGTGGCGATCGTTGGCCAATCGGGATCGGGAAAGTCCACCCTGGTAGATCTTTTGGCACGTTTTCACGAGCCCCAGTCGGGACGGATCACCATCGACGGGACCGATATCAGGAGCTTTAAATCGGCTGATCTCAGGGCTCTTATGGGCATCGTCCCCCAGGATCCGGTCTTATTCAATGACACCATTGCCGCCAATATGGCGATTGGAACGGGTGAACCTGATCCGGAGCGGTTAGACCTAGCCGCACGGGCATCGCACTCCTGGGAGTTTATCCGCAATCAGCCGGACGGGTTCAACAGCTTCCTCGGCGACCGGGGCAACACGCTCTCGGGGGGTGAGCGGCAGCGGATATGCCTTGCCCGTGCCATCTACCGGAACCCGCCCATCCTGATTCTTGACGAAGCGACCTCTTCGCTGGATGCCGAATCAGAGCGTTTGGTGCAGCTGGCTTTGCAGGACCTGATGGCCGGCCGAACCTCAATCGTGATTGCACACCGCCTCTCCACGATTATGCGGGCCAACCGGATCATTGTCATCAAGGAGGGGGAGATTATTGAGACCGGAACCCACGAGGAGCTGATGAGGGCGCAAGGCGAGTATCGCTATTTATTTGACACCCAAAATTTTAACAATTCTGATAAGCGATGACCGTGCAGGTCAATAAGGAGATCAGCCTCCTTTTTCCGGAACTGGTGGTCGGGGTTCTGGAGGGTCCGGTGAACAACTCGGAAGATAATCGGGAGCTGTGGGAGATGATCGGCCGTGTGACGGGGCAAATCAAGTCCACAATGGATGCCGAAGCGATACGCCAAGTGGATGGAATCAGGCTGGGGAAGCAAGCCTATCGCCAACTGGGCAAGGACCCGAATCGCTACCGGCTGTCGGCCGAAGCCCTGATGCGAAGGATCGTCAAAGGCCAGGATCTGTATGCCATCAATACTGTGGTGGACGTGCTCAACCTGGTTTCACTGCAAAGCGGGATTACCATCGGGGGCTTTGATCGCGCGCTGGTTGACGGTTCCGTGGAGTTGGGCATCGGGTGGGCCGGGGAAGCCTTTGAGGCCATCGGCCGCGGGCCATTAAACGTGGAGGACCTGCCGGTGTACCGGGATCGATCGGGTGCCATCGGTAATCCGACATCCGACTGTATGCGGACGCGCATAACACTGTCTACCAGCACTGTACTGATGCTGATCACCGGTTTTTACGGACCTGGAGGCATCAGCGAGGTGCTTGAATCATTGGAAGGACTGTTAGGGCGCTTTTGTCAGGGCGGCCCTTTCAGCAAAGACATCCTGTCGGCATAGAATTTGAAATGGAGCAACTTATGAAAAGGAGTCATTTTTTGATCGTTTACCTGATCCTGTTTTTCTCGTGGACCGGTCCGGTTTTTAGCCAGGGCGAACCGGGTGGGTTTCCCGTTGATCCCTATCCGGTCCTGAAATCCTGGAACTATCAGAATGTCAGGAGCACCTTGGGTACAGGTGAGCAGATTGTCGACACGATGCACGGGCAGGCCTACCTGGCCGGATACCGGTACGAGAGAAGGTGGCTGGATCGCGACGGGTTGCTGGAGTTTTTCTTCACGCCTCAGGGGATCTCCAGGGTTCAGTTTCGGATTGCACATCCGATCCCGGAGCCATCGGAGGAGGTCAGCCGGCAGTTACGACAGGATACGGTGTTGACGAAGGCTTATAACCTCGAGCTGGCCCGTATGGACAGCCTTCGCCGCGACTCCCTCGTTGCGGGCATTTCGCAGATGATGGGGGTCCCGAGCAGTGCCGGACCGACGCCGTCGGCCGACCGGCAGGCGCGGTACAGCGCCAACTGGTTCAATCACGGGTACGCCTGCACGATGCGCGACCTGGGCAACTCGACGGTGATGGTTTTTGCCATCGCGAAGGCCCCCGATTGGGCGGTCAGGCAGTTCAGCCTTGCAGAGGAGGTGGAGGTGATCAGCAAGCAGAAGGTGACGCAACGGCGGCAATCCTGGACCGCCAGCCTGCTGGGTGCCCCTGCCGAAGGGTCGCCGATGCTTTATGAACGCGTCTATCTCCTGCTCGAGTTTGACACTGGCCAGCGATACACCGAAAGCCTTCCACCACTGCCCTACCCCGCACGAATGGTCAGGCTGACCTATACCGACGCCGACGGAAACGCATTCAATGATCCGTGGGTGATCGTCGAACTCAGCGAGGGGGCAGGCGAGCGGCACTATATCTATTCCCTGCAGTACAGGGAACCGATCCCGGTGTTTGACACCGACAGCCAGCTGCCCTATGAGCTGGCACTACGCGACAAGTTTGTGCTGGATATATCATTCCCGGATGGGACCGTCCTGCACCAGGACCTTCCGCGGGATGAGCGGTTTGGCACATTTTACTCATCCGGCGGACTGGTCCGCGAGCAGCTGGAGATCCACCCCGACGGGTATCACACCCTCCTTGAGGATGGACGCAACCGGGACGGATCGCTCAACCTGGCAGGTACCATCCCCTTGGTCCTGAGCAATGGGGAAGTTGCCGGCCTGATCAGGATCAGTTACCGTTTCAGCGATGGCACCTGGAAGCCGGTGAAAAGCGATTTCTTGTAACACGGCACGGGGTTTGTTCGTCTTACATCAAATTCAACCAAACAACCATCAAAATGAAAAGAAACCACATTGCAGGAATAGGGATCGCAATCGCCCTGCTGACGACAACCCTGGTATCGTGCGAGAGTTATATTGCCCCAGCGATCAGGGGAACCGGTCCAACCGTCCAGGCCGACCTCATAATGGATCCGTTCGTGGGGTTCGTGTCGGCCATTGCTGCCAACATCTTCATAACCCAGGGAGAAGACCAATTGGTAACAGTTAAGGCACAGGACAATATCATCGACAACCTCTGCCTCGAGGTGGTCAATGGCACCTGGATCATCCGTTACGAAGTCCCGGTCATTCACGCCGATCCGGTCACCATTTACATTACGGTGCCACGGCTGGAACAGGTGGGACTATCCGGTTCAGGCAACATCACCGGTACAACCCCCTTCACGGAAAGCAACGTCCTCGACCTGGCCATATCCGGCTCGGGCATCATCGAATTGGAGTCGGTCAGCCGTTCTTTGGAGATCCTGCTGTCCGGATCAGGCAGCTTCAAGCTGAAAGGCGGAACTGAGGACTGCTTCATCCGCATCTCCGGCTCAGGCAGCATCAATGCATTCGATCTGGCGACGGAGGAGGCCGAAGTGATCATTTCGGGCTCGGGAAACAGCTACCTGGCGGTGTCGGATTTCCTGAAGGTACTCATATCGGGTAGTGGTAGCGTGTATTATAAGAGCAACCCGGTGGTTGATGCCACCATTTCCGGGTCGGGCCGGGTGGTCAAAGATTTTTAACCTAAATAAACTAAACCATAAAGCCGTGAAAACAAGCCATTTTATTGTTGCAGTTATTGCCCTTCTCCTGATCCTGGCACCCGGATGCTGCCTGACGGGAGGGTGGATCGGTATCAGGGGGGAGGGTCCGGTGATCGAGAGGAAACTGGATATCAGGGATTTCAAGGGAGTCAACCTTGGAAACAGCGCCCAGGTCTTCCTGATACCGGGTGAAAGGGTGGAGGTCCGCGTGGAGGGACAGGAGAACATCATTGAAAACCTGAAACGGGAGGTTGAAGGCGACGTCTGGGATATCGGATTTAAGAGGCCCGTTTCCCACGCCGAAACCCTGCGGATCTACATCACGATGGATCAGCTGCGGAGCGCCAGGATCAGCGGGCCGGGCAACATCACCGGCCGCGGCCTTTTTGACGGCGGACAGGATCTGGACCTGGGGGTTTCCGGTTCGGGAAACATCAACCTGGAGGTCGAAGCCGATGA
>JAWOHI010000151.1:0-4200 GCA_046485255.1 Bacteroidales bacterium | reverse complement strand
GGAGTGTAGAAGAAGTGCCCGGTACAGATCCCGGAAAAATATTCTTTCCTTTCATTGACCGTGAGATAGACGGTGAACACCGAGTCCCCTCCGCGCAGCTCCTTGAGGTCGGATCGTTTTTTCCGGATGTTCCGGATCAGCTTCTGGTTTTTGATCTGGTCCAACGGGATCCGGTTGTATAATTCCTTCATATCGGCCGCCCAGATCAGTTGGTTGTACCTGAAGGGGTTGCCCTGTTCGTCGGTAACCACCTTGGATTCGGGATTGAGGCTGCGGATGGCCGTTGATGTCCGGATCTCACCGCCCTGCTGCAGGATGAAGGTCTCCATCTTTTCGATGAAAGTGCCCGTCCCTCCAAGCGGATAGTGGTAATCCAGGTAGAGCCTGAAATAGTTCAAGGCAAAAGAAGCGGGTGTTTTTTGGAAGAAGTGCTGCGCAATGATGTCGATCAGTGGCTGACTGTCCGTAAATCGTTTAAGGTATTCATCCACCGGCTCATTCAGCCGGTTGATCTTCCTCACCGTTAAAAGAAATTTAAACAACCAGGGCAGGATGACCTTAAAAAGGTACCTCTTGTCTTCCGTAATGTTGGTGAAAGCAGGATTATCCAGGCCATAGAGCACATCCATATAGCCCATTATCCTCCTGACTTCCCCGATGATCCTGGTGATATCAGGTTCATTATCAGGATAATGTGATTTCAGGAATGCCTCATATTGGTCGAGGCTGCCGATATCCTCAAGCCTAAGGACACTCTTCCCAATCCCAATGGATACGGGGCTTTTTACCCAATCGACTTCGATCCCGAGCTGCCTGAGCATCGGGAGAACGATGCCTGAGTCTTCAATCGACCGGAGGCCGGTGTCAAAAAAGACCCCGTTCCGGTCGAAGGTTTGAACCAGCCCTCCAACTTTTGGTTGCTGCTCGAACAGGGCCACCTTCCGGCCGGCCCGGGAAAGATAGGCCGCGGTTGTTAGTCCCGCAATGCCTCCTCCAACGATGATGACATCATACTTCATAGAGGTTATCTTGCTCAAGGTGAGTTAATTGCTTGCTCAACTGAAAGATTTGCCTGCCCAATTCCCTGTTCCGGGCGTGTGGGGCCGGGATCTCCTCGTTTGTCAGGTTGAAGAACTTACCGCAGATTCCTTCCATTTCTGGGGATGAGGCCAGAAAGTAGAGCGCTTCCCCGGATATTTTCGGATCCTTCAGCAAAGGTTGAACCAGATGCCGGGAGTACAAGTTGTAAAGCTTGCCATTATTATGTCCGATGTTGGACTTGACCGCACCGGGATGCATTGCGTTGATTGTTACCCCTTTGCCTTGAAGCAGGTCGCAAAACTCCCAAACGGTCAGCAGCTGCGCCGTCTTTGATGCCCCATAGCCTGCCAGTCCCCGGTAGCGCCTTTTAGCCCAGTTGAGGTCGTCGATCCTCAATCCATTGAACCGGTGCCCTTCGGAGTTCACCTGGATGATCCTGGAGGGGGCGCTGGCAATCATCCGCCTTAAAAAGAGACTGGTAATCAGGAATGATGACAGATGGTTGACGCAAAAGGCCGTTTCGTGGCCCTCTTCAGTCAACACCCGGGTGGTCATATGAACGCCGGCATTGTTGATCAGGACGTCGATCTTTGGGTGGTTGTCCAAAATGGCCATTGCAGCCTCCCTTACTTGGGCCAGATTGGTAAAATCGGCCAGGTAATAATCGGGGCGAAGAGCTGAGTGCGAGGCAATTTCGTCGCATAGCTGCTCTGCCTTTGCCTTGTTTCTCACCATCATCACGATTCTTGCCCCGGCCTGAGCCAGACGGATGGCAGCCTGGTAGCCCACGCCGGAGGTGGTTCCGGTGATCACGCAGACCTTGTCCTCCATCGATTCGTGCGAGTATCTCTGGGGAAGCCGGCTGTTTGAAATGAATTTCAGCTCATCCGGCAGTTCGAATTTCCTCTTTTCTTTCATCCGAACTTCCTGACCAGGTAACGCCGGTACATTTTGCCGAACCGGGGGATATTATTGAAAATGTCGCCCCACAGGTCATAGTAGTCTCGCTGCTCAATGATCAGTCCGTCAGGGCTGATTTTCAGCTTGGTCGATCCATAGAGGGGAGTGCTGGGCCACTTTTTGAACTTCAGGGTCATTATCCAGTCGAACAGGATGACATCCCCGCTTTGGGCAATCGACACGATCTCCATTGTCAGCTCTTTAGTTCTGGCTGACAATCGGTTGCACATTTCAGTAAATTGATCAATCCCCTCAATGCGCTGAATGGTATCCTGGAAAAGGATATCCTTATGATAGAAGGGGAAGATATGAGACCAATCGGGCTTGCCCTGGGTGTTGTAAGTCTTCGACCAGAGTTCCCTGATGGTATGGATATCCAGTGGTTGTTTTTGGTTTGGGTCCTGCAATCTTTCAGCCAGTTGGTTGTCCATTATCAATAATTTCCATTAAACACTTAATGGATGAACGTTCATCCGATTAATGGGTTCAAATATAGAAATATTGATTGATCTGGTGCTTTTTATGGCGCGAGGATCTTGGCCACCTTGTAGGTTTTGACCGTCTTGCCGGAAGCATCCCTAACTTGCAGCAGGTAGTAGCCATCGGGCAGGGATCCCATCTCGATGTCGGTCTGGTTTGCGTTGATCTTTTTCTCCCGGAGGGTTTTACCTTCGAGGGACAGGAGGGAGTATTGCAGATGGGAATAGTCTCCTTCATCAATGCGGAGGTGGAGAAGGTCGCTGAACGGGTTGGGATATACAGACAGCTTCAGTCCCGGCAACGGCAGGTCGTCGATGGCCGAGGCGGAGAGCCGGGTCTGGTGGAATCCCTGGGTCAGGATGTAGCCGCCGGCTTTCAGGGTCCCGATGACAGGCTCCCCGATGGTCCACGAGAGCTGAACATCACCGGATTTGGCATGGTGTCCGCCCGAGGCGATGACTTCCTGTCCCTTTGCAGTCAGGGCAAAGGAGAAGAGGATAAGGACCAAGCAACAGGTTGGAGTTTTCATATTGCCGGAATTTTACTACAAGTTAAGGAAAAATCAGGAGAAGATCACCAAATTTTATTTTTGTATGCACCTGACCGAAAGGCCGATGTTGTGGGTGGCGGAACCGCGGGTGATGCCCCCGGTGTCATTATTGATCACCCGGGTGAAGTTCACTGACGAGCCGGAAGCCGAGGAGGTCCAGTATCCTGCTGATAATCCGATGGTTCCAAAACCTCCCTCGCGATTGCGGTTTCCGGCCGGCTTGGCGTTGAATCCGCTGCTGCCGTCGCCATTCCCGCCATCGATCCACCCGGAGAAGGATTTGAGCTTTTCTCCAACCGAGCCGGAGCTTCGGTAACCGGTTTCGTCCACTTCAGCCTCATCCATACCCAGCTCCAGCTCCAGGCTTTGCCAATCGGCATCCCAGGGCAAGTGCCAGCCGACGGGACAGGCGCTTTGAGCGGCCTTGTTGTTATAGAGCACCCCATATTCCTCATAGGCTTCGAGGCCGGCTGCTTCCTGCGGATTGGTTCCGTAATAGCCCTGGACATAATAGAGTTTCTCCGGATAGCCGCCTATGGTAGGGGGCGACACTTCGGGGAGCCAGGCCAGGTTTTCGGCCATCCAGAGTTGTTCGCCGATTTTCACCACGGGATAATGGTGGCCTGACTGATCGGTGCAGCTGGCGAATTGCACTTCGTACGTTGTGGAATGGGCAGGCTTGTCGGCCAGGATGGTGGAGCAGGTGTCTCTAAAACACTGATATTGAATGATATCGCCGGGAGAGTATCCGAGCGCGTAACCATTATGCAGGCTCTTCATAACCAGGGTTTTCATCAGGCGGGATTCGTCGGGCAGGGTTCCGAGGTAGTGGATCTGGCTGGCGCCACCGGCCGGTTCCGTCGAGATGACCCGGGTGGCGTAATGCTTGTCGCCATTGGCGAGTGACAGGATATACACTCCGGCGGCCCCTGTTGTCAGCCGAAACAGGTGGAGTCCGGGTTGTGCCTCCAGCTCCGTTTGTACCACCAGTCGCCCCGTGAGGTCGCGCATAGCTAGCCTGATGTGTTGGGCCTGGCCGATTTTGGCCAGCAGGTGGGTTTCGCCAACAAATGGATTGGGATAAGGGATCAGCGCATCGGTAATTTCATCGGCTGGCGGGATGCCGCTGTTGTCGGTGAGGGTGAGGGTTGCGGCGCCGGGGAAGGTAA
>JAWOHI010000094.1:0-3582 GCA_046485255.1 Bacteroidales bacterium | reverse complement strand
GAGAGTCACCTGCCCTGATCTTAGCCCTGAAGGTGGGCCAGCACATCCCTGGGCCTCGTGATTTCAAGGAATGAGGCCCCTTTACGCGGCCCGAAGCTACCCCCGATCATCGCAATGCGGTCGGTTTCCGCAATGCGCCCTCTTTCAAGCAGGTAAGCCACCACGTCACGCTTGAAGGCATCGGTATTGGCTTTCTTTTCAATATAGAAAGGCGATATCCCATATGACAGGGCCAGCTCCCTGACCACCCTCGGCGTATAGCAGGCGGCGAACACCGGGTTGCGGCTCCTGAAAGCTGCCATATATCGGCCTGTGCGGCCAGAGAGGGTGTCAATGATCACTGCCGCCGTTTTGAGGTCGATGGATGCCATAAAGGCGGCATTAGCCAGGAAAGCGGCTATCTTATTATCAATGGATGAGATCGTTATGCCTGTCTGCTCCCTGGAGTTCTCCACCTCCCGGGCTACTCGGGTCATTGTTCGGACAGCCTCCAATGGATATTGTCCGTAGGCCGTTTCACCACTCAGCATCAGCGCGTCGGTACCGGTGTAAATGGCGTTGGCCACATCCGATATCTCGGCTCGCGTGGGCCTGGGATTCTCGATCATACTATGGAGCATCTGCGTAGCGATGATAACCGGCTTTTTCCTTCGGATGCATTCGTTGATGAGCATCCGCTGGATGCCTGGAATTTTCTCTCCGGGGATCTCTATGCCCAGGTCGCCCCGCGCCACCATCACTCCATACACGTGGTCCAGGATCTCTTGAATATGGTCGACCCCCTCCTGATTCTCGATCTTGGCGATGATCTTAACCGGCGATTTGCTCTGGTCCAGCATTTTCTGGATTTCCATCACATCTTCCTTGGTCCGGACGAAGGAGTGGGCGATGAAATCGATGTCATTCTCGATGGCAAAACGGATATAGTCGCGGTCCTTGTCGTTGAGGGCCGGCAGATTCATACGGACTCCCGGCACGTTGACGCTCTTTCTCGACTTCACGCGGCCGGGGTTAGTCACCTGGCACATCACCGATTCGCCCTTGATTTCGAGGACGGTCAGTCCGATATCCCCGTCATCGATCAACACCTGGTTTCCGACAGCCAGGTAGCTTGAAAAACCTTTCAGATTGACGCTGATCCGGCCTGGAATGCAGGGAAGATCGGGATTTCCGATGACCTCTACGAACTCTCCCGAGGCCACCTCAATCGGGTCGCGGCAAACAGTGGTCCGGATTTCCGGGCCTTTGGTGTCGATCAGGATGGCGATGCGGTCGGACACCCGCCTCACCACCTCCACCACCTTGGCTGAACCTTCCAGGTCCTGATGGGCGGTGTTGATCCGGACGACATTCATTCCGGCCTCAAACAGTTCCCTGATGAACTCTTCACTGCATCGGAAATCGGAAATGGTGGCGACTATTTTGGTGTGCTTGAGGTACATAGGTGGCAGGTATTAGGTGGCAGGTATTAGGTGTCAGGTGTCAGGTGTCAGGTGTCAGGTGTCAGGTATTAGGTGTCAGGGGGGTGATCCGGAGGCTTTCGATGCCGAGCCGGTAGGAGTCGAGGCCGAATCCCATAATGGAGCCGAGGCATTTGGGGCCGATCAGGGATGTATGCCGGAACTCTTCGCGGGTGAGCAGGTTGGAAATGTGCACCTCGGTAACCGGTATGGGGATGGCTGCCACGGCATCGGCGATGGCCACCGATGTGTGGGTGTATCCCCCGGCGTTCATCACCACGCCGTGGTATTGGTTTGCGGCTTCGTGGAGCTTGTTGATGATTTCACCCTCCACGTTGCTTTGAAAATGATCGATGGTGATATCCTTGAACAAGTCGCGGAGCAGGCCCAGGTAAGAGTCGAACGACTGGTTTCCGTAGATGGATTTCTCCCGGGTGCCCAGGAGGTTGAGGTTTGGTCCGTTGATGATGAGGATTTTCATCGGTTGAAATTTTACGCGAAATTACTAAATCCACCCCGAAACCGGTAATTTAGGCCTGATTATCCCTCGTGATGAATATCCAATATCCCTACCGGGAGTCATTTCGTTCCCACTTGATGCTGGAGAAGTCGCTTGCCACCAACAGTATTGAAGGGTACCTTGCTGACGTGGGCAAGCTTTTTCAGTTTCTTGAGATGAGCTATCCCGGGCTGCCGGTTCATCAGGTCACGATAAATCATTTGCGTGACTTTCTGGCCTGGCTTCATGCTATTGGGCTTGTTGCCAGTTCCCAGGCCCGGATATTGAGCGGGATCAAGGGTTTTTTCCGCTTTCTGGTCCTCGAAAACCTGTTGACTGTCAATCCGGCCTCCCTGCTTGAGACGCCCCGGCTCGCCAGGCATCTGCCCGATGTGCTGACTTTACCGGAGGTTGAGAAAATCCTCGGGGCGATTGATCTCAGCAACCGTTACGGGCATCGAAACCAGGCGATCGTGGAGGTGCTGTACGGATGCGGTCTTAGGGTATCGGAGCTGGCCGGCCTGAAGTTGTCGCAGGTGTACTTTTCGGAGGGCTATATACGCGTTATGGGCAAGGGCAGCAAGGAGCGCCTGGTTCCGCTGGGCGGACCGGCTGCCAAGGCATTGTCCCTTTATCTGGATCATATCCGCAACCATCAGGCGATTCAATGGAAGCATACCGATTCGGTCTTCCTCAACAACCGAGGTGCCCCCCTGAGCCGGGTGATGGTTTTCAACATCGTTCGCGACGCGGCCGCCAGGGCCGGTATCCGAAAAACCGTGAGCCCCCACACCTTCCGCCACTCCTTCGCCACCCATCTCATTGAAAACGGGGCCGACCTGCGGGCAGTGCAGGATATGCTGGGGCACGAATCCATTCTGACCACCGAGATTTACACCCATCTGAACCGTGAATACCTGAGGGATACGGTTAACCGGTACCATCCGAGAAGCGCGGGTATCGGCGACGGTCTGTGACCATCCAATCCATTTTTTTACTAATTTTGCCGTCGCTTGAAAAAATTAGTATATATCATAATAACTTAATCAATCAACTATGTCAGTAAAAAGAGTTTACACCTTTGGCGACAAGAAAGCTGAAGGGCGTGCCGACATGAAGAATCTCCTGGGTGGCAAGGGCGCCAACCTGGCCGAGATGAACCTGATCGGTGTTCCGGTCCCACCCGGATTCACCATTACCACTGAAGTATGCACCGAATACAACCAACTGGGCCGTGACAAGGTCGTTGAACTGCTGCGCAGCGAAGTGGAGGCAGCCGTCAAACAGGTTGAAGATATTATGGGAACCCGTTTCGGGAGCAATGAAAATCCCTGCCTGATGTCCGTTCGCTCGGGATCCCGCGCCTCAATGCCGGGAATGATGGATACCATCCTGAACCTCGGGCTGAATGACGACGCGGTGGAAGGGTTGATCAAGCGGACCGGCAATGCCCGTTTTGCCTGGGATTCCTATCGCCGTTTCGTTCAAATGTACGGCGACGTGGTTTTGGGCCTGAAGCCCGCCTCCAAGGAGGAGATGGACCCGTTTGAGGTGATCATTGACGAGATGAAGGAAGAGAAGGGCGTAGAGCTGGATACCGACCTCACTGTAGATGATCTCAAG
>JAWOHI010000354.1:0-9106 GCA_046485255.1 Bacteroidales bacterium | reverse complement strand
GACAAAAACATCCACCCTGCCAACCGGCACTTCCGGCAGTTGGTTGCCCGACTGGCCGATCATTCCGACACCGGCTTACACCCATCCTATGCGTCCAACCTTAACCCGACCCTGCTGGACAAAGAGGTGGAAACCCTCGCCGGGATGACGGGCAAGCCGGTCGTATGCAGCCGGCAACACTACCTGAAGATCCGGTTCCCCGAAACCTACCGGAACCTGATCCGGGCAGGGATCAGGGAGGACTTCTCACTGGGCTTCGCCGACCGGGCCGGGTTCAGGGCCGGCATCGCCAACCCCTTCCGCCATTTCGACCTGAGGGAAAACATACCCACCCAACTCACCGTTTACCCTTTCCAGGTTATGGATACCACCCTCAGACACTATATGCAGCTCGACCCCATACAGGCAATCAGCCTCATCCGGCGGATCATCGACACGACAAGGGAGGTGGGCGGGACCTTTATCAGCCTGTGGCACAACGAATCGCTCAGCGAATGGAAAACCTGGAGAGGCTGGTCGCGCGTCTACCGTGAAATGCTGGCCTATGCATCCGGTTCAAAACAATAAAATGGAAATACGGCATCTCCATAACGGTCAGATCCGGCGCGAACTGTGGGACCAGGCCGTCAAAGGCTCCCTGAACGGCAAGATCTACAACCTGTCGTGGTACCTCGATGCCATCAGTCCAGGCTGGCACGCCCTGGTGGCCGACAATTACCGGATGGTTATGCCACTCACCTGGCGCAAAAAATACGGGATCAGCTACCTCTGCCAACCCCTGCTGAGCCAGCAGGCTGGCATCATCTCCGGTACGCCGGTCGCGCCCGAACAGGTGCTGGAATTTCTAACCCGGATCCCGGCCCGGTTCAAATTGGCCGAAATCACACTGAACTTCGGCAATCCGGTCGTGCCAGGTCCCTTCTGGTTCGAATGGCACACCACCTATCTGCTCAACCTGAACCGCCCATACGGAGAGATCGCCACTCACTATTCAGTCAACCACCGCCGGAACATCAGGAAGGCTTCAGAACAGAACCTCTTTTTCACCTCGGAGGTACACCAGGAGGAGTACCTGGCACTCCTTGAACAGGACCAAAGCCACGGCAGCCAAATATTGCTTTCTGCAAGGAACAAGCCGTTGCTGATCAGGCTGATCAGTGCAATGATCCGCCAGCGTACAGGAATCATCTTCGGCACACGAAGCCCGGATGGCACCCTGGTTGCAGCCGTGCTGACAGGAATCGACCGCAATGTGCTCTATTACCTCGCCCCGGCAATGACCGGTGAGGGACACGAGCGCAGGGCGATGTTCCACCTGGTCGATCGCGTCATCGACCAATATGCAGGCCAGGAATTTACCCTGGACTTTGAGGGTTCCGATATCGAAAACGTGGCCCGCTTTTATAAAGGGTTCGGACCGGCAGCCCAATCTTACCCCTCCCTGCGGTACAGTCGCCTGCCCGCCATCCTGAAAACCCTGGCACCCCGTCGCTTCCGGTAACAGAAATTCCTGATTGCTTTACTGATAGGTTTTTTTGCTACATTTGGAAACACCAAATCAACCCGCAATGATCGTCAATCTTGGGGCCCGCACCTCCATTCTCAACCAGTTCATAGCCGAAATCAGGGATGAACAGATTCAAAAAGACTCCTTACGCTTTCGCAACAATTTGGTTAGGGCCGGGGAAGTGTTTGCCCTGGAAATCAGCAAAACCCTTAATTATCAAGTAAAAGAGGTCAAGACACCGCTCGGCACGGCCGAAGTTTCCCTGCCCACCGACCAGATCGTCCTGGGAACCATCCTGAGAGCCGGTCTTCCAATCCACCAGGGGCTGCTCAATTTTTTCGACAAAGCCGAAAATGCCTTTATCTCCGCCTACCGGGTTTATGAAAAGGACGGAACCTTCCACATCCGTTTCGAACATATCTCCTGCCCCTCCGTCCAGGACAAGGTGGTGGTGCTGGCCGATCCGATGATCGCTACGGGATCATCCATCGCATTAGCATACAATGCATTACTTGAAAAGGGAGTGCCCTCCCACGTCCATATCGTGACGCTCGTGGCCAGC
The DNA here is from genome assembly GCA_046485255.1 of Bacteroidales bacterium. Classification (GTDB taxonomy): domain Bacteria; phylum Bacteroidota; class Bacteroidia; order Bacteroidales; family UBA12481; genus UBA12481. The sequence goes on along the minus strand of JAWOHI010000354.1, from coordinate 7,037 downwards.
CGCGAAGGGATCGAGTTCCTCAGGAAAAAGATCCCCGCCCGGAAATCCACCATCTGGGTGGGAGCCATCGACGATGAGTTGACATCCAAGGCATTTATCGTCCCAGGGCTGGGCGATGCGGGTGATCTGGCCTTCGGAAGCAAGACAGCCTGGGGCGAAGAGCTTTATTAGTACCCGTCGGTCAGCATATTAAGCGCTTCCAACAGCTCAATGGCGCTCTTTTTCATCACCGGATGAACAAGGCCGGGACACACCTCAACCAGCGGCTTCAGCACAAAGGCTCGCTGGTGCAGCAACGGGTGAGGAACCGTCAGACCCGCAACACTCAGCACCGTATCACCAAAGAATAGCAGGTCGAGGTCGATGGTCCGATCGGCATACCCCGACCCCAAACGGCTTCGGCCCAAACGCTCCTCCACGCTCAGCAGTACCCGCAGGTAACCCATCAAAGCCTCCTCCAAAGCCTGTCCTTCGGGCTCCGTAACGGCTGGTGGCCTGAAAAATGCCACCGAGTTAAGGAACCGGTTGGACGATTCAAAGCCCCAGGGTTCAGTCACATGCAGGGAAGAAACCCGCTCGGGCGGGCCAAACTCGCCAGACAACAGGTGCAACGCCTCCGCGATGTTCCGCTCCCGGTCGCCAAGATTGCTGCCCAAACCGATCACCAGCTCTTTCATCCCATCGAAATTGTTCGTAAAATTAGACCTTTAAAACTATTTTTGCGGATATTCATTCTATTCAATATGAAAGGCTTTCTCAAATATTTCCTGGCCAGCTTCCTGGCCATCCTGATGGCTTTGCTGGTGATTTTCCTCGTCGGGCTCGGCAGCCTGTCGGCCCTGTTCTCCTCGAAGCCCGAAGGGATCAAGCTCAAGCCCAATACGGTACTGATCGTCGACCTCAATCAGTCCATCACCGACCGCACCCTCAAGAACCCGATGGACGCCTTAAGCCTTCGGAGCTTCGGGCTGGGCAGTTCACTGGGGCTGTACGATGTGGTCAGGAACCTCGAAAAGGCCTCAGCCGACCCCGCCATCTCCGGCGTGCTGCTCCTCTCGGGCCCGCAAGCCAATGGCCTCTCTACGATGGTTGAGATCCGGGAGGCGCTGGCCGGTTTCAGGGAGTCGGGCAAATTCGTCTATGCCTATTCACCACTCTTTTCCCAGGGATCCTATTATGTCGCCTCGGTGGCCGACAAGGTCTTCCTGAACCCGGAGGGGATCCTGGAATTCAGGGGGTTGCGCGCTGAAACGATGTTCTACAAGGAAGCCCTTGACAAGCTCGGCGTGGATATCCAGATCATCCGTGAGGGGAGGTTCAAGGCCGCGGTGGAGCCATTCCAGCAACAGTCGATGAGCCCGGAGAACAGGGAGCAGTTGGGGGCCTACCTCAAGGCCGCGTGGGATCATATCGTTGCCGGCATCGGAGAGAGCCGCCGTCTATCGGCAGAGGAGCTCAACCAGATCGCCGACAGGTGGGCGGCCCGGTCGCCCGCCGGCGCCCTGGAATCAGGCCTCATCGACAGCCTCCTGTACGAAGACCAGGTCCAGGGGCTGCTGAAGGAGCTCACGGGCACCGCCTCATCGGCCAAATTGAACACCGTCTCAATCAGCGACTATACCAACGCGATCGCTTCAGGGCGTGAAGACTACACCGCCGGCCGGATCGCCCTGATTTACGCATCAGGATCCATCTCGATGGATGCCACCGGGCCGCTCTCCATCGGCACCGGCCTTTGCAAGACCATCCGGCAGGCCCGGCTCGACACCAAGACCAAGGCCATCGTCTTCCGCGTGAACTCACCCGGGGGCGACGCCCTCGCCTCAGAAGTGATACGCCGTGAGATCGAGCTGGCAGCCCAGGAGAAGCCGGTGATCATCTCGATGGGCGACCTGGCCGCCTCCGGGGGATACTGGATCTCCACCCCGGGCAGCAAGATCGTGGCCGGACCCACCACCCTCACCGGCTCCATCGGAGCATTCGGACTGGTCCCCAATGTCGAAAAACTGATGAAAAACAAGATCGGCATCACCGTCGACGGCGTGCAAACCAATGAGCTGGCCGGCGCCGGTACCATCTTCAGGCCGATGACGGAGGCCGAAAAAGAGCTCTTCCTCGACCAGCTGAGGCTGACCTACAGCAATTTCCTCGGCCACGTGTCCAGGTTCCGGCAGATGCCGGTGGAGGAGGTTGACCGCATCGGCGAAGGGAGGATCTGGGCCGGTATCACCGCCAAGGAGATCGGCCTGGTGGATGAGATCGGCGGTATCCGGCACGCCATCGAACTGGCCGCATCAGAGGCCGGACTGACCAACTGGCGGATCCGGGAGATGCCACAGGTGAAAGACCCCGTCAACCAATTGATTGAAAGCCTCCTGGGCAAACCCTCTCCGGAAGAGGCGATCCTGACAAACCAGTTGCCCGCGATCCGGGAGATCAAAGAGCTGCTGACCGGCGGGCGTATCCAGGCACGCCTCCCATACCGCATCGAAATCTATTGACCAAACCAAGCCGGAAATGCTGTTTGAACTCATCATCAGAACCAGAAACTTTCTCTACGACAATGGATTGCGACCGGTTTACGAACCACCGGTGCCGGTCATTGTCGTCGGTAACCTGGTGACCGGCGGAACCGGCAAGACACCAATGGTCGGGTGGCTGGCCGATAAGCTGAAAAAAAAATACCGTGTCGCGGTCCTCAGTCGCGGGTACAAGCGGAAAAGTTCCGGTTTTTTGGTTGTCGAAACCTCCTCATCACCATTACTCACCGGCGATGAACCGCTGGAGCTCAAGCTGAGGCACCCCGATATCCTGGTGGCGGTCGACCGTCACCGTACCCGGGGCATCAAGGCCCTCACCAGCGGACGATTCGGCAAGATCGACCTGATCCTGATGGATGACGGGTTCCAGCACCGAAAGATCAGGCCAACCCTCTCCATCATCCTGGATGATTACAACAGGCCAATGTTCAGGGAAAAGATGCTTCCCGCCGGTCGGCTGCGCCAGCCACTCTCCTCCATCAGGAGGGCCGGCATCCTGATCATCACTAAAGTGCCACCGGGAGTAACCCCGAAAGAGCTGACCCCAACCAGGTACAGGGAGATCATCCCCACCTTCTACAGCCGGATCCATTACCAGGCACCTGTCAACCTGTTCAACCTGTTCACGCCGAAGCAACTGGTCCTGCCCGGCCATTCCCAAGCCCCCGCCGACCCCCTGAGCGAACGGAAGCCGCTGATCCTGGTTACCGGCATCGCCTCCCCCGGACCCCTGCAGACTCACCTGGAACAGTTCGGCCAGGTACTCATCCATCTCAAGTTCGGCGACCACCACCACTACACCAGGGCCGATGTTGGTCGTATCATTCATACTTTCAACCAATTCAAGGACAAATCACCGGTAATCGTCACCACCGGAAAAGATTTCGTCAAACTGGCCCGGTATCCGGAGCTGACCGGCCTGCCGGTTTACCGGATCCCCGCCATACCGGAATTCAACCGGGAAGAGGAACTGATTACCCTAATCGAAAATTATGTGGAACCGAATCAATGAAGCGGCCGGGTATCTCCGATCCCTGCCTGGACCGGCCCCGGTAGCGGGCATAGTGCTCGGAACCGGATTGGGCGGATTGACCCAACAGATAGTCAATCAAACCGTTATTCCCTACGGGGATATACCGGGATTCCCACCCACCACCGTCGAGGGGCACTCCGGCAACCTGATCTTCGGTCAGCTGGCGGGATTACCGGTTGTCGCAATGCAAGGCCGGTTCCATTACTACGAAGGTTATCCGATGGAGCAGGTCGCCTTCCCGATCCGGGTCCTTAAAATCCTCGGCATCAAGCAGCTATTCCTCAGCAATGCGGCCGGAGGGATCAACCCGGCCTTTGGAGTGGGCGACCTGATGGTCATCCGCGACCACATCAACTTCTTCCCGGAAAGCCCACTGCGGGGGCCGAACATCGAGGAGCTGGGTCCACGGTTTCCGGATATGACAGAGCCTTACGATCAAAAACTGATCAATCTGGCTCATCAAACAGCCGAAAAGCTGGGATTTCCCCTCCGCGAAGGGGTGTATGTCGGGAACCCCGGCCCCAGCTTCGAAACCCCGGCCGAGTACCTGCACTACCGGATCATCGGAGGCGATGCGATCGGGATGTCCACCATCCCCGAAGTGATCGTGGCCAGGCATATGGAGCTGCCGGTTTTCGGCGTGTCGGTTATCACCAACGTCAACATCCCGGGCAGTTTCGAGAAGAACTCGCACGAAGATGTTCAGGAAGCCGCGAGCCGCGCCGGATCAAGGCTCATCGCCCTGTTTGCCGGACTGCTGCCAGTGTCTCCCTATTCGCCCACCTTTGCATGACCCGGATCGTTCACCGCCGCATCTGCATCTATTGCGCATCCAGCGCGCTGACCCCCAAGCGGTTCATCGACCACGCGCGTGAGTTGGCCAGGATACTTGCCAGAGAAAGGATAGACCTCGTTTTTGGGGGTAGCCGCAGCGGATTGATGGGCGTCCTGGCTGATGAAGTGATGGCGGGCGGCGGCAAGGCCATCGGTGTGATGCCCCGGTTTATGACCGAGGTGGAATGGAACCATCCCGGTCTGAGCGAGCTGATCCTGACCGACACGATGGCCCGACGGAAGGAGCTGATGATCGAGCGGGTAGATGCCGTGGTCACCCTTCCGGGCGGCTGCGGGACAATGGAGGAGTTTATGGAAACACTGAGTCTCAAACGGTTGGGCCGCTTTAACAAACCGATGATCATCCTGAATAGTTACGGGTTCTACGATCCCCTGGTGAGTCTGCTCGACGCGATGCTGGAAAACAAGTTCCTCGGATCCAGGCACGGCGATATGTGGCAAGTGGTTGGTGAACCGGGCGGAATCCTGCCTGCCATCGAATCGGCTCCCGAATGGGAAGACGACGCCCGCTCCTTTGCCCTGGTTCAATAGTCGCGCCGTAAACCACAGGCACGCTTCCACCGGCCCTTTTGGCCAGATGAGTGGACATACTCAGCCACAAGCAGATAAATACCTTCCGCCACCATCCTCCCCTGCTGGTCGAGGCCATCCCATAGAATGATCCCCTCCCTGCCCAACAGGTTAAAGGGAAGAAGGACACGGAGGGGCTTGCCGCTGGAATGGTAAACCGACACTTGGGCAAACCATCCGGGCTCGTCGAAGCGGTAACCGATGGATACACCTGGAAGCCCCTGCCCCTGCTCCGCATTGCTGACAATCCAAAAGGGCGGCCCCTCTTTCAGCCCGGCACCGATCCAATTGGAGTTGGTCCTTCCCGGCGTGGCCCCTCCAGAGGCGGCTGAGGCCGAAAACCAATTGCCCTGAGCCAGTCCTGACCGCTGAAAATCAACCCGTTCCAGCGAAATGCCCTTATTGCTGCCCAGGTACGGATAGTGCCAATCGGGTGAATAGGCCGCCTGATCAATGGTGTCGCCGGCGACGGTCAGCAGGATCAGGCGTGCTTCCGAATTGACCAGCGCCGGCATATCGGGTCGCACAGCTACCAGGGCCTTGCCGGCCCCGGGCCAGGCAAGGTTGAACAGGCGCCCATTGACGGTCAGCACGGCATAAGTCCCCGGCAGAAGCAAGTAAGAGCAATCCTGCTCATCTGAAAAGGCAACCACCTTACCCCCGGGATCCGCCCGGGCCAGAAGCAAGCCTCCTAATTCCACGGTGTGGTCCGATCGGTTGTACAACTCCACGAATTCAACCTGGCCGGGCAGCGGGTCAAACAGGACCTCTGAAATGACCACATCACCCGGATCAGCCGCCTGCGGCAGGGCAAACGGGAGCGGCAGACAGGTGGCGATACGGCCCGAGCAGTCGACAGCCTCCCCCACCAGCCAGATGGTATGGATCGCCTCAGGATCAAGCCCCTGCGGCAACTCAAAGAAAAGTCCCGGAAACCCGTGTTGGGGCGACGGAAGGATGCGGGCTGCAAGGCCATCCGGCTCAAAGCGGCACGCAAGCTGCTCCGATGCCTGCTGCGGGGCCAGTCCGGATGAGAACAGCAGAAAGAGCTGGCTTGAATCGTACAGCCCGGCCCGGAGCAGTACCGGGGGATCCCCTTCAGGCAGCATCAGGCTGCGGGAGTTGGCCCTGCCCGGAGTCCCGCCCGCAGGGTCGCACGAAGGCAGCCAGGCCTCTTCCGAGCACGGCTTCGAGGGGTCGGCCAGTTCGAGCGACCATCCCCCATTGCCCTTGATCAAGTCATCAAACTGGTCGGGCGAATAGGAAACCGTATGCACCGGCCGTCCCTCCCGGTCGAGCAGGGTCAGGCGGTCGCCCGTATTCCGAAGGGCGGGAAAGGACTCCAGGTCAGCCACCTCCCCGTAAGTCCTCAAGAGGGGGGCGGCCGAGGAGCTGCAGAGGATCAGGTAGCCACCCGGAGTCATCCTCCCCTTGCGGATCAGCTTGACACTCTGACCGGTACTCCCCGTCACCCACTGCCATCCGGCCAGGTCAACCGTGTCGTGCCCCGGGTTGTGCAATTCAACAAACTCATAGGCCGGCAGCCCCACCGCCGGGTCCGGGTCGAACATTATTTCGGAAATCAGGACCATCAAATGAATAAACATAGCTGCTATCTTTGTGCGTTTTGTTAATTAGATGAATTTGAAATCCCTGATCGGAAAAAAATGATGAAAGTCGCTGTTGTTGGCGCCACCGGACTGGTTGGCAGCAAGATGTTGCAAGTATTGGAGGAGCGGAATTTCCCCGTGGGTGAGCTGATCCCCGTAGCCTCCGAAAAGTCGGTCGGCAAGAAGGTCACCTTTAAGGGCCGGGATTATGTGATCGTTTCGGTGGAAGAGGCCATCGCCCTGAAGCCCGCCATCGCCATCTTTTCGGCCGGCGGCGCCGCCTCGCTGCGCTGGGCTCCTGAGTTCGCGAAGGTGGGCACCTACGTGGTCGACAACTCCTCGGCCTGGCGGATGGACCCCGCCATCCGGCTGGTCATCCCCGAGATCAATGCCGGGCTGCTCGGCAAGGACGATCATATCATCGCCAAC